>NZ_JWGQ01000048.1:0-76204 GCF_001069025.1 Streptococcus sp. 1004_SSPC
GCACTTTCAGAAATAATGTTGAATCAGAAACCGTATTATACTTGACAAATGGTAGAAAAAGAGTCCGTTGGACCATTCCAATGGACTTTTTGTACGTCAAAAAAGCACCGAATCGGTGCCACTTTTTTCAAGTTGTATACGGACTAAGCTTTATTTTAACTCGCTGTATTGTTTTGAATGGTTTCAATATTTTGTTATTACGATTTTCGGTTGACATCTCTTAGAACTCATCTTATCATAGAGGGGTCTAGTATTGAAATGGGATAAGGGACATGTTATACGAATATCCAGCTATTTTTTACATGATTGAGGAAGCTAACAGGATTAGTTTTCCCAACTTTGGTCGGATTTTTAGGTAACTTCTTTATTTGATGTTATGACGAAATCGTCAGTATATTTGGCTTATATTATTTATTGTTATGGGGACTAGGTCTTGCCTGATCTGACGGCAGTAAGTAGTATTACTAATGAGAAAGAGCTTGTGGTTTTGATTCAGGCAGAACTTGATTGACATCAAAAAACTCTTGGAAGGTTAGTTTCCGAGAGTTTTAATTTTTATTAGCCATATAGACGCCAAGGACTACCAAGATTCCCGCTAAAATTTGTAACTGTGAAAAGGGCTCCCCTAAGAAGACTACAGCAGCTAGAATTGAGATAATCGTCGATATGCCAATGAAAGAAGCGGTTCGGTTAACTCCGATATTTGCGATAGCAAAATTTGAAAGGATATACCCTATAACACTACAGCCCAATCCTTGGTACAGGATGGTTATGGCGAACTTTGAATTACTCCAAGGGAGCGTTAAGAGCTCCTTCAAGTTACCTGTTAGAAAGCTATGGCTTAGTGCAAAGAGTCCAAATGTAAGGCAACCACTGGCTAACATAAAATAGGTAATTTCAAAGCTAGTGAATTGACCGGCTTTTTCAACGTCAACGCAATAAAGAGCATAGGAGACAATGGCTAAACCTAAAATGAAGTAGCCGACAAGTGAGAAGTTGGTGGAGGCACCTGCAGCGAATACGGCAATGATGATACCGATGAGGGTTGTAGTGACACCTAGCACTTGCCAACGACTTGGCCATTCTTTCAAAATAAGACTAGACATGATAAGCGCGACGACCGGAATGCAAGCGAGGAATGCTCCACTTTCAGAGGCAGTAGTCATACGAATTCCAATCGTTTCGCAGATAAAATAGATAATAGGATTAAGGATGGCAATACGTGTCAGAGGTCTGAGATTTCTGACATTTATGACTACCCTACGTCTTCTTGCGAGAAGATAAAGGTTGACAAAGAAGAAGGCTGTGA
The DNA here is from genome assembly GCF_001069025.1 of Streptococcus sp. 1004_SSPC. Taxonomy (NCBI): domain Bacteria; kingdom Bacillati; phylum Bacillota; class Bacilli; order Lactobacillales; family Streptococcaceae; genus Streptococcus; species Streptococcus sp. 1004_SSPC. The sequence goes on from NZ_JWGQ01000048.1 coordinate 1,310, forward strand.
CAAAACGCCAAGAGATTAAAGCAAGGCCACTGGCCTGTGCTGTAATCGATTTGGTAAAGATAAAACTGAGCCCAAAAAGGATCTCGCAGGCAGCTGCAGCCAAACATCCCAAGATAATTTTATGTCTCATTGTCTCACCCCCTGATTATGGATTTCCATACCTATTATAGCACCTTTAGATAACGCTTTCATCAATCTGAATCTAAAAAGATTAGCAGAATAGCTAGCCTATCTTATATTAGTTACCAATTGAGACAGTTCCGTTTGAGCCATTTGTTTTGGCTGAATTACCGTTTTCGCTGTTCAATTCAGCCGAACCGTCTTTGTTGACTTTAACTGAGGCACTTGAGTCGGTAGAAGAAGAGTATTTTCTCACCTTACTTGATGATGATGAAAAAGATGAGTCAGTTTTGTTTTTGGAGTTACCACATGCTGCTAGGGTTAACAAGGCGAGAACTGAGACAGATGCTAAAGTTAATTTAGAAAATACTTTCATAATAATCTCCCTTTTTTATTAGTAAATTTAATTTAATGAAAACTCATCAAATTAAAAGCGCTTCTATTTTTTACCCAACTGTAAACTCTTTGTAATATAGGTGTTGTATAAGACTAATCTGTTGAAAAATAAGAGGATTCCTTAAGGGTTATGATAGATATTTTAAAACGTTCAGTTCGGTTGTTAGGCTTCTCTTTGTTATAATAAAAGAAAACAAATGTAGGTGCATTATGTATCAAACGACGATTAAAGGTGACAAATGCTATCATTCACTTTCAGAGGGTTACGGAGTGTCTGTGGAACTCTTTGGATATACGGATTGACTCTAGCTATGAAGAAGCGGATATAGATGTTGATATCAGCTTGGTGAAATAAGCTTGTTATCCGTCGAGAAATTCGTGTTATACTAGTAGCTATAGACAACCTGTTTCACTTGTGGTGGGATGGGTATTGATAGGAGGGCTTGCTATGCAAGACAAACTACATGAAATCCGTGTGTTTGAGAATTTTCAAGAAGAACTATTTGAAACTGGGCATGTGATTGTCACAACTGAGGTCGTCGAGAAGTCCTTGAATTATTTTGGTAATGCTCATGGAGGTTATTTATTTACGCTCTGTGATCAGGTGGCAGGACTTGTGGCACTTTCAACAGGGGACTACGCTGTGACTCTTCAGTCCAATATCAATTATTTAAAGGCAGGCCATTTGTCTGACCAACTCAAGATTGAAGGTCTTTGTGTGCATAATGGTAAAATGACCAAGGTGGTAGAAGTCCTCATTACTAATCAGGAGGAAAAAATTCTTACTAGGGCGACCTTTACCATGTATGTGACAGGCTCGGTTTCGGAGTAGAGAAGGGATCTTATGTCAGATTTTCAAACTGTGGATGAGTTTGCAGTCTTTGTAAATGACTACCTGACACCAGACCAATTGAGTGTTCAGGAATATTCTTGTGCCTCTTGACGATTATGATATGATGTGTCCTTAGCATGCCGTCTGAAATTTTTCTGGCTTACACAAGGTCTTTTTCAGTCTGTAATGGATTTGGATAATAGTTTTTCTATAGATACTGAAAGCCTGACTATGAAGGTACGACTTAGGGGACCAAGAACTCCTGTTTCAAGCGACTGGACTGGAGATGGTGGTTATTGATTTAACTGGCCCTCTTTATCGTTTCGTTGATGTGTCATTCAATGAGGGAGTCGAAAGACTTATATAACAGCCTTGGCCGGTGAGGACAATAGTCTGGAAATGATTGCTCTTGCGCCAGCTGCTTGTGCGTTTTTTAAACTTAGAGGGCCTGCGACGGCGGCTGTTTGGGAGTGTTTTCATTATGCTAAGAAACATTTTATGATGATTGATCAGCCTACTGTAGAGGTTTATCCACCAGGGAATCGTCAGGCTGAAGATTATGAAATGGAAATTTGGATTCCAATAAAGGAGGAAGTGTAGATGCGTTTGGACAAGTTTTTGGTGGACTGTGGTGTCGGGAGTCGTAGTCAAGTCAAGAACTTTCTGAAAAAGAAGCAAGTGACTGTAAATGGGCAGGTGGAAACATCACCTAAGACTCAGATTGATGAGAATAAAGACCGAATTGCTTACTTGGATCAGGAGTTGACACATGAGACTTTTGTTTACTATCTCTTAAATAAACCTCAAGGTGTCATTTCAGCAACGGAAGATCCCCGTCATAAGACTGTGCTCGATTTACTCGATGACACAGCAAGACATAAGCAGGTTTTTCCAGTTGGTCGCTTGGATATTGATACTCATGGTCTCCTTCTATTGACCAATAATGGAGACTTAGCCCACGCTATGCTATCTCCGAAGAAACATGTGGACAAAATTTATCAGGCGAAGGTGGCTGGTGTCATGGATGAAGAGGATACCTTGGCTTTTGAAAAAGGGATTAAACTTAAAGACCATACTTGTCAGCCAGCTAAACTAAAGATTGTTTCAGTGGATAGGGCTATTGGAACTAGCCTAGTTCAGATTACCATTTCTGAAGGGAAATTTCATCAGGTTAAGCGTATGGTAGCTGCTTGTGGTAAGGAGGTGACAGATTTACAACGTTTGAAAATGGGACCTTTAAGTCTGCCAAATGATTTAGAGCTTGGTGCTTGGCGACGTTTGACACAGGAGGAGTTAGACACTCTAACTGTTTTTGGAATTCCTTTGACTTAAACTAGTCTAATAGTTGCGAAATAGGCGGATTTTTGTTACTATTATTGTGATATTCTAGAAGAAAAAACGAGGTAAATTCAAGTGGCATTTGGAGATAACGGACCACGTAAGAAATCATTTTTTGAACGTCTAACAGTATTAGTCGTTTTGATTATGCTATTAGTAACAGTTGGGGCATTGATTTTCCAAGCAGTCGCATCTGTCCTTTAAGACGCTATCAAGCGTTTTTTTGTGTATGTCGGAAATTCTTTGGTATGAGATTGAATTAGAACACTACATACAAATCAGAAAGAGAGAATATAAATGAGTATGTTTTTAGATACAGCCAAGATCAGTGTCAAAGCTGGTCGTGGTGGCGATGGGATGGTTGCCTTCCGTCGTGAAAAATATGTGCCAAATGGCGGTCCTTGGGGCGGTGACGGTGGTAAGGGTGGCTCAGTCATTTTCAAGGTTGACGAAGGCTTGCGCACCCTTATGGATTTCCGTTATAACCGGAAGTTCAAAGCCAAAAACGGTGAAAAAGGGATGACCAAGGGTATGCATGGTCGAGGAGCTGAGGACCTTATCGTTAGCATCCCGCCTGGTACGACAGTACGTGACGCTGAAACAGGTAAGGTTATTACTGACATGGTCGAGGATGGCCAAGAGTTTATCGTTGCTCACGGTGGACGTGGTGGACGTGGAAATATCCGTTTTGCGACACCTCGTAATCCTGCCCCTGAAATCGCTGAAAATGGTGAACCAGGTGAAGAGCGTGAACTTCAATTGGAATTGAAGATTTTGGCTGATGTTGGTTTGGTTGGTTTCCCATCTGTTGGTAAATCAACAATTCTCAGTGTGGTAACGGCAGCAAAACCAAAGATTGGTGCCTACCACTTTACGACAATTGTTCCTAACTTGGGAATGGTCCGTACAAAGTCAGGAGAGAGCTTTGCCATGGCCGACCTTCCAGGATTGATTGAAGGTGCTAGCCAGGGGGTTGGTTTGGGAACACAGTTCCTTCGCCACATCGAGCGTACACGTGTTATCCTTCATGTTATTGATATGTCAGCAAGTGAGGGGCGTGATCCTTACGAGGATTATCTTCAAATTAACAAAGAGTTGGAAACTTACAACTTGCGCTTGATGGAACGTCCACAAATTATTGTTGCTAATAAGATGGATATGCCTGAGGCTGAGGAAAACTTAAAAGAGTTTAAGGAAAAATTGGCTGCTAATTATGATGAGTTTGATGAGTTGCCACAAATTTTCCCAATTTCAAGTTTGGCTCACCAAGGTTTGGAAAATCTCTTGGAAGCTACTGCAGAGTTGCTTGATGAGACAGATGAATTCTTGCTCTATAGCGAAGACGATATGGAACAAGAAGAAGTTTACTACGGCTTTAACGAGGATGAACGTCCATTTGAAATCAGTCGTGACGATGATGCGTCATGGGTACTTTCTGGTGAGAAACTTGAAAAACTCTTTGTCATGACTAACATGGAACGTGACGAATCTATCATGAAATTTGCGCGTCAATTGCGTGGTATGGGAGTTGATGAAGCGCTCCGTGAACGTGGTGCTAAGGATGGCGACATCGTTCGTATCGGTAACTTCGAATTTGAGTTTGTGGATTGACGTTGTAAGACTCTCTAAGTACTGAAGCACTTGATAGTCTACAGCAGCCGCTATGGCGGCCTGCCAAGCAACCTCACTAACTATGTGAAGTCGGCGAATTTAAAAATATTGAAATAAGAGGTTTACAATGGGAGATAAACCGATATCCTTCAGGGATAAAGATGGAAACTTTGTTTCTGCGGCCGATGTTTGGAATCCAAAGAAACTTGAAGAACTCTTTACGCGCTTAAATCCTAACCGAAAACTCCGTCTTGAGCGTGAACGCTTGGCAAGGGAAGAAGCAGCAAAACACTCGGAACTAAATGAAGAAACAGAGCAAGTCTAGCACTTGCTCTGTTTTTCTTATCCAAAATAGTAATTAAAAACAGCTACTCTAGCAAGAGTAACCGTTTTGATAATTAGGCTAGGCGTTTAGAACCTTGTCCAAGAATTCTTTCAAACGTGGGTGTTGTGGGTTATCAAAGATTTGATCTGGAGTACCATCTTCGAGGAACTCACCCTCTGCAGTAAAGATTACTCGGTTGGCAACTTGACGGGCAAATCCCATTTCGTGAGTAACGATAATCATGGTCATACCTTGCTCTGCCAATTCTTTCATAACGTTAAGAACATCTCCGACCATTTCAGGGTCAAGGGCAGAAGTAGGTTCGTCAAAGAGCATGATATCAGGATTCATTGCCAAACCACGTGCAATCGCCACACGTTGTTTTTGTCCACCTGACAAGCTATCTGGCGTTGCATCAGCCTTGTCAGCAAGTCCAACACGATCAAGAAGATCCATAGCTAATTTATCAGCTTCTTCTTTAGTCATGCGTCCAAGTTCAACTGGTGCGAATGTCACATTTTCAAGGACGGTCATGTGTGGGAAGAGGTTGAAATGTTGGAAAACCATCCCGATATTTTCACGGGCTTTGTCAAGGTTTGTCTTAGGATCTGATAATTCATAGCCATCAACGACTACTTTACCAGAAGTTACTGTTTCAAGTAGGTTAAGAGTACGAAGGAAGGTTGATTTACCTGAACCTGAAGGACCGATGATACATACAACGTCACCTTCGTAGAATTTGGCGTCAATGCCTTTAAGGACTTCATTGTCGCCGTATGATTTGTGCAAGTCCTGCACATCGATTTTCAATTCAGCCATTATTTAAGTCTCTTTTCTAGTCGTTTGGCCAATTTCGTCAAGCATGTGATGATGACCAAGTAAAGGATGGCCAAAATCGCATACATACGGAATGATTGGTAGTTACGAGCAATGATGATTTTACCAGTTTGGAAGAGTTCGACCAAACCGATAGCTGATACGATAGTCGTATCTTTCAATGAGATAACAAATTGGTTGATGAAGTTTGGCAACATCAAGCGAACAGCCTGTGGCAAGATGACCTTACGCATTGTTGTATTGTAAGGGACACCCAAGCTTCGGCTGGCTTCCATTTGACCAATTGGCACAGCTTCGATACCACCACGCACAATTTCAGCAATGTAAGCACCACCGTTAAGTGAGAGGGCGATAGTCGCTGCCACAAAGTCATTGATTGGTGACTGGTGACCAGTGATATTTTCAATCAAGTTCGGAATACCCCAATAGATGAAGGCTGCAACAATCATCAATGGGATACCACGAACCACGTCAACAAAGACTTGCGAAATCACGCGGAGTGTCTTGTTTGGTGCAACTGCCATCATACCGAAGAGAACACCGATAATCATGGCAATAGCAAATGAAAGAAGGGTCAAACCAAGGGTAATTCCAAGACCTTGGAGGAGTTGTTTATAGTTGTTCTTAATCAAGCCTACGATGGTTGTTTCATCGGTAGCTTTTTTTGAGCTTCCCTCTTTTGATTTGTTGCTATCGAGGTATTTATTGATAATCTTATCGTAAGTACCATCTTTAACGATAGCAGCTAAACCATTGTTGAACATCTCAATCAACTCAGGATTAGCACCTTTTTTAACAGCAAAGCCGACATCACCAGTAGCAATACCTTCAATTGGTGTTGTAAAGTTACGCCCTTGTTGGATAGCGTATAGAAGAACGGCTTCGTCATCCATAAGAGCATCGATTGAACCAGAGTTCAAGCTGTCATACATAGTAGAAGCTTCATCGTAAGCACGGACCGTAAAGCCATATTCACCAGCGTGGTCTTCCAACCATGAGTAAGATGACGTACCGTTTTTAGCTCCTACAGTCTTACCTTTGAGATCCTTATAAGATTTAATCTTACTTCCTTTAGCAACAGCCAAACGAATATTTGATGTGTAGTAAGAATCTGAGAAGTCAAAGATTTGTTTACGAGCATCAGTGATGGTCATACCGGCCAATACGGCATCAGCTTGGCTAGATTGTACAGCATTAAGTGATGCATCGAAACCAGGGTTTGTCAATTTGACATTAAAACCTTGGTTTTTAGCAATGGCATTGATGATATCGACATCGATACCTACATATTTACCTGAACCATTTTGATATTCGAATGGAGCAAAAGATGAGTCCATTGAGATAGTGTAGGTTTCCTTGGCAGGAGTGGCTTTTGCGTTAGCATCACCAGTCAATTTAAGATCTGCTGAAGGTTTTGATGAAGAAGATTTTTCTGAATCCCCCAACCATTTGTTCATGATTTTGTCGTAGGTGCCGTCTTTCTTCATTTCCTTAAGAGCTTCGTTAAAGTCTTTGATAAGCTTCTCGTGTTTTCCGCCTTTTTTAACAGCAAAAGCGAAGCTACCGATAGATTCAGGCTTGATGTTGATAGCGTAGTCTTTTCCTTGACCAATAGCGTATTTAACAACTGGCGTGTCGTCCATAGCTGCGTCAACAGAACCTGAATCCAAGCTGTTGTTCATCAAGTCGCTAGTGTCAAAAGTTTTAACTGTGAAACCATATTTGCTAGCGTTTTTATCGAGCCAAGTTTGAGCAGCGGTACCGTTTTTAACACCGACTGTTTTCCCCTTCAATTGTTTGTAGTCGCTGACTTTGTCGCTACTACGTGTATAGATAACAATTGAAGTGTCGTAATAAGTGTCTGAGAAAGTGAAGACCTTCTTACGTGCGTCGGTAACAGTAGTACCGGCCATTAGGGAGTCTGCTTGGCCTGATTGAACAGCGTTAACGGCTGCATCGAAACCAGGGAAGGTTTGGTTAACATCCCAATTTTTACGTTTGGCAACTTCGTTGATGATATCAACGTCAATACCTTTGTAGATCTGATCAGAATCTTTGAATTCAAATGGGGCATAGGCTGTATCTGAAACGACTGAAATTGTTTCAGCAGATACCTTAGCTCCGAAAACAAAGAAAACTGACATGGCACTCAAGAAGAGTGTCAGAAGTTTTTTCTTCATTATAAAAAGTCTCCTTTATAAAATACCCTCTTATTCTATCAAAAAAAGGTCTTATTATCAAACTTCTAGAAGTTTGATGTCAGGAAATGTGACAAAGTCAGTTAGCTATGAGAGCTATCTGGGAAGAAGTTGACAAGCTTGTGTCAATTAGTTACACTGTAATCGAATACATGTAAGATTTGTTACAGGAGCTAAAAAATGAAGAGACGTATACTTGAGAAATATACTAGCCGATATGATAAAGTCCCAAGTTGGCTGATGATTATGCTGTCTTGTTTTATTGCTTTTGGTTATGTCCTCATAGGTGGATTTCTATCAGGGATTGTTGTGGGAATTCCAATGGCTATTGTTCTTTCATTCTTGATGTTTAATGGCGACATTCAGTTTCAGGATATAAATACGATTTCCTATAAGATGTTTTCAAACATGTATTTTCAGTTGGGAACATTTGCCTTCACTGCCTTAGCTATCTTTTTCTGGGTTAAAGTTGTTGAAAAACGTCCCATTCGTACACTTGGATTTTTCAAGGGTTATATTTGGTTGAACTTGCTTAAGGGCTGGGGATTTGGGACTTTACTCTTGTTAGTTAGTTTCCTTGGGACTTATTTACTTGGAGGGTTAGAATTTGTAAAAGTAGACTTTTCTCAGAGAACCGTCTTATATATACTTTCCCTAATACCTTTCTGGTTTATCCAAGGCGGAACCGAGGAACTGGTGACACGTGGTTGGTTACTTCAGACGGTGACTAATAAATTGAACCTTTCCTGGGGAATTGCCATCTCAAGTTCTTTCTTTTCAATATTACACCTAGGAAATCAAGGTGTTACAGCCTTATCTCTTATCAGTATTGTTCTAGTAGGGGTTCTCATGGCTCTTTACATGCTCAAGACAGATAATATCTGGGGTGTCGCTGCCCTTCACGGTGCTTGGAACTTTGCGCAAGGGAATCTAGTTGGCGTGGCAGTTAGTGGACAGAATGCAGGCGGTAGCTTATTGCACTTTCAGGCCAGGTCAGGCGTGCCTGATTGGTTGTCAGGAGGAGCTTTTGGGCTAGAAGGAAATCTCGTTACCTGTCTCGTTCTCTTGGTAGGGATTATCATCCTTCGTCTACAATTGAAAAAAGAAAACTTTTAAGGCTGAGTTCAAAGACTCGGTCTTTTTACTTCTGTGTTAAAATAGAAGAAAGTTTGGAAAAGGGGAAGAGATGATAGTAAAGCTTGAGCGAGGTATGATTTGGGTACAGATTGTCTATGGACTTATACTTCTTATCGCTTCCACCAGTTTATTCTGCTGGCTTCTTATAGACGATTATCGTTTTGGGAATTTTGTGGATAACTGTGTTGCCTTCCTCGTTTTACTAATATTTCTTCATGCTCTGACTAACTTAGTTGATGGTATTGTGAGACTTAAAGGTCATAAAAAAATTTTGGAAATTAACAATGATACCTTTATTTATTATGGAAGATTATGTGGACGGGTCACCTTTGAGATTCTGCTGTCTGAGATTGACTTGGTTATGAAGGATTGGTCAACGCCAATGGATGATGCCAAACACTCATCAACTATATACTATATCCTAAAACGTATCTATGATTTCGGGAATATAAGGTCTTGGGAAAGGAAGAGGTATAGAGTTTTATACATTTTTTTCAAAGATAGTAAAACGGCCTTGAAATATGATAAAAAACTTGGTTTTCAGACACGAAAAAAGCGAAAATACGTTGCTGCGACACGAATGATTCACATTCCTATCGCAGAAGGAGAATTTTTCTCCGATCAAGAGATGAATGATTACATAAATGAAAGGAAAAACCATGATAGATAGAAAAGAAAATAACCAATTTCATTTGGTTTCTAAATACGAACCCTCAGGAGATCAGCCTCAGGCTATCGAAACCTTGGTTGATAATATCGAAGGTGGCGAAAAGGCTCAAATTTTAAAGGGTGCGACAGGGACAGGTAAGACCTATACCATGAGTCAGGTCATACAGCGCGTGAATAAACCAACCTTGGTTATCGCCCACAATAAAACTTTGGCAGGTCAGCTTTACGGAGAGTTCAAGGAGTTCTTCCCAGACAATGCTGTAGAATACTTCGTTTCCTACTATGATTTCTATCAGCCAGAGGCCTACGTACCGTCATCAGATACCTATATCGAAAAAGATAGCTCTGTAAACGATGAAATTGATAAGCTACGACACTCAGCAACGTCGGCCCTCCTTGAGCGTAATGATGTTATCGTTGTGGCTTCCGTTTCTTGTATTTATGGTTTGGGTTCACCCAAAGAATATGCCGATTCAGCGGTTAGTCTTCGTCCAGGCCAAGAGATTTCTCGAGACAAGTTGCTCAATGACCTAGTTGATATCCAGTTTGAGCGTAACGATATTGATTTTCAACGCGGAAAATTCCGTGTACGTGGCGATGTGGTTGAAATTTTCCCTGCCAGTCGTGATGAACATGCTTTTCGAGTGGAATTTTTCGGTGATGAGATTGACCGCATCTGTGAGATTGAAAGCTTGACAGGACGCAATCTCGGCGAGGTTGAGCACCTTGTTCTTTTCCCGGCGACTCACTTTATGACTAATGAAGAGCATATGGAAGAAGCCATCAAGAATATTATGGAAGAGATGGAAGCTCAAGTTAAGCAATTTGAAGCTGAGGGTAAGCTCATCGAGGCTCAACGTATCCGCCAAAGGACAGAATACGATGTCGAAATGCTCCGTGAGATGGGTTACACCAATGGTGTTGAAAACTACTCGCGCCATATGGATGGACGTAAAGAAGGCGAGCCACCTTTCACCTTGCTTGATTTCTTCCCAGAAGATTTCCTTATCATGATTGATGAAAGTCACATGACTATGGGTCAGATTAAGGGAATGTATAACGGAGACCAGGCCCGTAAGAAGATGTTGGTTGATTACGGTTTCCGTTTACCATCGGCGCTTGATAACCGTCCACTTCGACGTGAAGAATTCGAGAGTCATGTTCATCAGATTGTCTATGTGTCTGCCACTCCAGGGGACTATGAGATGGAGCAGACTGAGACTGTTGTTGAGCAAATTATCCGTCCGACAGGGCTCCTTGATCCAGAAGTCGAAGTTCGTCCAACTATGGGTCAAATGGATGACCTCCTTGGTGAAATCAATGCCCGAACTGAAAAAGGCGAGCGTGTCTTTGTAACAACTTTGACTAAGAAGATGGCTGAAGACTTGACCGATTACCTCAAGGAAATGGGAGTCAAGGTCAAATACATGCACTCTGACATTAAGACTTTGGAACGTACTGAGATTATCCGTGACCTACGTTTGGGTGTCTTTGATGTTCTTATTGGTATTAACCTTCTTCGTGAAGGGATTGACGTTCCTGAAGTTAGTCTGGTTGCTATTTTGGATGCGGATAAGGAAGGTTTCCTTCGTAATGAACGTGGGCTCATCCAAACAATCGGGCGTGCTGCCCGAAATAGTGAAGGGCACGTTATCATGTATGCGGATAAGATTACGGAGTCTATGCAGAAAGCTATGGATGAAACTGCTCGTCGTCGTGAAATCCAAATGGCTTATAATAAGGAGCACGGTATCACTCCGCAAACGATTAAGAAAGAAATTCGTGATCTTATTTCGATTACCAAGGCCAATGAAGCAGAAGTGGCAGAGGATACGGTGAACTACAGTGCCATGAACAAGAAAGAACGCCAAGAAGCCATCAAGAAACTTCAAAAACAAATGCACGAAGCGGCAGAACTGCTTGATTTTGAATTGGCAGCACAAATCCGTGATATGGTTCTAGAGCTGAAGAGTATGGATTAAGGTGAGATTAATGGATATTAAAGTGTTACAAGAAAAGTTTTGTGAATATAAGGAATTAATGAATTGGTTTTATATACAGGGGATTCTAAGAACTGATAACTTAGTTGGTTCTTATGCTGAATACTTGCTTTCTGACAAATTGAATTTAGAGTTATGTGATAATAGTTCAAAGGATGTAGATGCTATTGAGATTGTTGATAATAGAGAAATTAGGTACCAGATTAAGTCTCGTAGGTTAAATGGGAGGGAAGATGGTCTAAATGTTGAGTTTGGGTCAGTTTCAATTTCAACTGAAAACCCAACTTTTGATTATCTTTTAGTTTTGGTTTTTAGTCCAACTTTTGAAGTGGATTATGCTTATAAAATACCTTACGAATCAATTAATATGTACTCTGTTAAAAAGTCTAATGGGAAGAGAGCAATTATACTAAATAAAAAACGAATTAAGCAATTTGAGGATAATGATGATAAAATTGAAGATATCAAAAAGAAATATTTAAGTTGATTTGATTATATAACTATTGCTCCTACTAAATAAATATTTACTTATAGAAAGGAACTATATGTCACGTTCACAAGCTACTATTCTGACCAACATGTGTCTCATTGAAGATGGTCATGGAAATATTGTTATGCAAATTCGCGATCCCAAGCGTTATTCTTGGTCAGGTGCTGCCCTACCTGGTGGCCATATTGAAGCACACGAGGGACTAGTGGAGTCAGTTATTCGTGAGGTCAAGGAAGAAACTGGCTTGACCATTAAAAATCCTAAATTGGTTGGTATGAAGCATTGGTACACGACAGATGACGAGCGTTATCTCGTTTTCCTCTATAGAACTTCAGACTTTGAAGGTGACATTCACTCGACAGAGGAGGGAGAAGTCCGTTGGGTTGCCAGGGAGGATGTTCCTAAGATGGAGCTGGCCTATGACATGCTCAACCTCTTGCGCGTGTTTGAAGAGGATCAACTCTCCGAACTTTTCTATCGTGAGCGCCTTGAAAATGATTTCCTAAAAGAGTTTTGGTAAAAAAATGAACTATTTATTCAAATGAATGAATAGTTTTTTTGTCTTTGAAATTAGATAGAAAACTTTAAAACAAACGATTTTGGGTATTCATAACGACTCCGAAATTAATAAAAATAAAAAATAAATCAATAAAAGTTCATTATTTCATTGACAAATGCATAATAATACATTATTATACTTACATAAGTTAATAAATATAGAAAAGAGATTGATTATGAAAACATGGAAAAAACTTTTGTTGGGATTTGCAGGGATTTTTGCTTTGATGACTTTAGCAGCTTGTTCTTCATCGAAGGACACTTTGGAAAAGGTACAAGATAAAGGAACTTTGACAGTTGCTCTTAATCCCTATTTTGCTCCTTTTGAATTTAAAACCATCCAAGATGGTAAGGATACTATTGCTGGAGCAGACATCGAAATTGCCAAGGCTATTGGCGATGAACTAGGTGTGAAAGTCAAATTCTCTGAGATGTCTTTTGATAATGTCTTAGCCAGCGTTCAATCTGGTAAAGCTGATATTGCCATTTCTGGTATCTCAGCCACTAAAGAGCGTCAGAAAATTTTCGACTTCTCAGATACTTACTATGAGTCTGAAACGGTTCTTGTTGTCAAAAAAGATGCGACAGGAACTTACAAACAAACCGGTGATTTTGCTAAAAAATCTGTAGCCGTTCAAAAAGGTTCTATTCAAGAAAGCATTGCTAAATCCAACTTGTCAGATGCTAATGTGGTATCCTTGGCACAACCTGGTGAAGCTATCAATGAATTGAAATCTGGTCAAGTTGAAGGAGTGGTTCTTGAAAAAGCCATTGCACAAGGTTATATAGAGCAAAACAATGACCTAGCTGTGTCAGACATTGCTCTCAAGTCAGATTCAAAAGACGCCTATGCCGTTGCAATGCCTAAAGGAAGCGATAAGCTAAAAGCAAAGGTTAATAAGGTTATCGCTAAACTCAAAAAAGAAGGTAAGATTGACAGCTATGTTCAAGATGCCTATGCTCTGTCACTTAAGAGTTCTACTAAATAAGGGGGTATTATATGAAGAAATTTTGGTTTATCCTTACAGCTCTAGTCGCCACGTGCTTTCTAGTTGCTTGTAGCGGAAGTCAGGGAGTGAACACAAAAACGATTAAGGAAAAGAAGAAAATTGTCGTGGCAACAGAATCAGAATTTGCACCATTTGAGTTCAAATCATTGGTTAACGGCAAAGATACGCTAGTTGGAGCAGACATCGAGTTGGCCAAAGCTATCGGTGAAAGACTCGGCGTAAAGGTTGAATTTTCCGTGATGTCTTTTGACAATGTCCTCGCTAGTGTGCAAAGTGGTAAATCAGACATCGCCATTGCAGGAATCTCAGTAACAGACGAGCGTAAGAAAGTCTATGATTTTTCTGATAGCTACTATACCTCTGAAAATGTAGTGATTGTCAAAAAAGACAAGGTGAATGATTTTACGAGTGCTGATAGTCTAGCTAAACAAACTGTCGGTACGCAAAAAGGGTCCGTTCAAGAAACAGTTGCTAAGAAACAAATTTCTAAGGCAAGTGTCGTTTCGCTGGCTTCAAATGGTGAAATGATTAATGAACTCAAGTCAGGACAGCTTCAAGCAGTTGTACTTGAGAAGGCCATTGCAGAAGGTTATATCTCCCAAAATGACGATTTAACCCTTGCCAACTTTAACCTCAAGTCAGACGGTTCGGATGCTTATGCAGTCGCGACACGTAAGGGCTCGGACGATCTGCTTAAAGAAATCAATGCCGTCATCAAAGAGACTAAAGACTCTGGACAATTTGACCAATGGTTAAAAGAAGTATCAACCTACAAACAAAGTAAGTAAATTTAAAACTTCTGAGCACCTGAAACAAGTCAATTTCAGGTGTTTTCACCAACGGCGAAAAGTCTCGTTTGGTGCTCGCTTTACTCACTTAAGGGGAGTCGCCAAAAATTCTTGAATCTAAATGGGGCAATACCCCATGTTTTATTGAATTCTCTGCTAAAAACAGTTATTATCAAAGTAGGTAAGTCTGTTCAAATAGACAAATGACATCGTATAGAGTGCTTAAGAAAAGCAAGGAGAAACTATGAAGCTACCACGTTTTGGTGTTGAAGAATGGCTTAATGTCCATGAAAAATCTGCCATTTATGATATCGCAGGAGTTTCAATTAAGGCCCTCACAATGGAAGAATTATTTGAGTTGTCAGGCCTGGATAAGGACGCCTTTTTTGCTCAACTACTAAAGAAAAAGATGGATTACGGTTGGATTGAAGGGTCACCAGAGTTCAAGACTCAAGTGGCTAGCTTATACAAGAACATACCAGTTGATAATATCCTCCAAACCAATGGAGCAACGGGAGCGACGATGCTAGCCCTTTACGCTCTTATTGAGCCTGAAGACCATGTCATCTCCATGTATCCAACCTATCAACAGCTCTATGACATTCCCAAGTCGCTAGGAGCAGATGTGGACCTTTGGGAGATTGAGGAGGACTATAACTGGTTGCCTGGTTTGGATCGACTCCGTCGTCTGATTCGCCCTAATACCAAGATGATCTGTATTAACAATGCCAACAATCCTACCGGGGCCCTTATGGACGCTGCTTACCTCGAGGAGCTAGTGGCTATCGCTAAAGAAGTAGATGCCTATATCTTCTCAGATGAGGTCTATCGCAGTTTTGACCAGCCTGCGCCTTCTATTGTGGATTTGTATGAAAAGGGTATTGCCATCAATAGTCTGTCAAAGACCTATTCGATTCCCGGTATTCGTGTGGGTTGGGTAGCTTCTAACACTGAGGTAGCGGACATTTTACGTGACTACCGCGACTACACGATGATTTGTGCTGGAGTCTTTGATGATATGGTGGCTACCCTTGTCTTGGAAAATAAAGAAGCTATCCTAGAACGTAATCGTCAGATTGTGGAGGAAAATCTAGCTCTTATGGATGCCTGGATTGCCAAAGAACCTAAGGCGTCATGGATTAGACCTGCTAGTGTTTCCACCTCTTTCGTCAAATTAGATGTGAATCGTCCTATTGAAGATTTTGCTTTAGAGCTTCTTCAGGGCTATGGTGTTCTTGTGGTTCCGGGTAACCGTTTTGACAAGGAGTCCCATGTCCGCATCGGTTATTGCTGTGACAAGGAAGTCCTTCAAAAGGGCTTAGAAAAACTGTCGCAATTTCTTAATAAATGTTGACAATACCACTAATTTTAAGTAAAATAAACGAGCAAAAATTATATTTATACAGGAGTTTCTTATGAAAAAACTATTCCTTGGAGTCATGGCTTTCCTTGCTACTGTTACCTTGGTAGCATGTGGGTCAAAAAAAGACGCTTACGAATCTATTAAAGAAAATAAAAAACTTGTCGTAGCTGTTAGCCCTGACTATGCACCATTTGAGTTCAAAACTTTGGTTGACGGTAAAGACCAAGTTGTCGGGTCAGACATCAAGTTGGCACAAGCTATTGCTGATGAACTTGGGGTTAAACTTGAAGTGACAACAATGAGCTTTGACAATGTCCTTTCTAGCCTTCAATCAGGTAAGGCTGATCTTGCTATTTCAGGCATCTCAGTAACAGCCGAACGTAAAAAAACCTTCGATTTCTCAGATCCTTACTACGAAACACAAAATGCTATCATTATTCGTAAAGATCAAGAATCTACCTACCCAAGCCTAGACGCTTTCAAGGGTAAAAAAGTAGCTGTTCAAAAAGGTACTATCGAAGAAGGACTTGCTAAGAAACAGTTGAAAGACTCAACAGTCGTATCACTTACAGCGATGGGTGAAGCTATTAACGAAGTTAAGTCTGGCCAAGTTGATGCTGTTGATCTTGAAAAACCAGTAGCAGAAGGTTACGTGGCACAAAATCCAGATTTGGCATTGGCAAGTGTTGCCCTCAAAGTTGACGATGGTGATGCTAAAGCAGTCGCTATGGCTAAAGGTAATGACAAATTGAAAGAAGCAGTAAACAAGGTTATCAAGAAATTGAAAGACAATGGTACTTATGACGAGTACATCAAGGATGCTTCTAAATATACAGCAGTTGAGTAAAAAATAGACTAGAGGATGATTCCTCTAGTTTTTTGTATGGCGAAGTCTCTGATAATCTTCAGTAAGACTTAGAAAATAGCGTTGACATCAAAAATGCCCAAACTTAAAAGATATTTCTTGACAGAAAAAGATCAGTCTTGTATACTTGAATAGAACGTGTAAAATGTTACATTATCTTGAGGAGGTGAATTCAATGTCAAAAACAGTAGTACGTAAAAACGAATCACTTGACGACGCTCTTCGTCGTTTCAAACGTTCTGTGACTAAAGCTGGTACTCTTCAAGAGGCTCGTAAACGTGAACATTACGAAAAACCTTCTGTAAAACGTAAACGTAAATCAGAGGCAGCTCGCAAACGTAAAAAATTCTAATTAAGAATGAAATTAACAGAAAAAAACTTGAGTTTACTCAAGTTTTTTTCTGTTAATCGAATAAATAAGTCAGTTAGTAGTTATGAGATACAAAAAATAAGACGTCTGGAATTTCAGACGTCTTTAGTTGAACAAATAAAGATTATTTGTTTGCAAGAAGATCGCGGATTTCAGCAAGCAATTCTTCTTGTGATGGAGCTGTTGCTTCTTCAGTAGCTTCTTCTTTTTTACCAAGAGCTGCGGCGTGGTTAGCAGCTTTAACAACGAAGAAGAGAGTAATACCAACGATGATGAAGTTGATAACTGCGCTCAAGAAGCTACCGTATGCGATACCGTTCCATGACAATTTAGAGAGGTTTTCAACATTAGCAGCCTTAACAACTGGGTTAAGGATAAGTGGTGTGATGATATCACTTACAAGTGAAGTGATAATAGCGTTGAAAGCAGCCCCCATAACAACGGCTACAGCAAGGTCAAGGACGTTACCCTTGAATAAAAAGTCTTTAAGTTCTTTAATCATTTTGACAATGAATCCTTTCATCTATTCACTTAATAGTCTATCTGATTTTGTAAATCTTGACAAGAGTTTTGCTCATGAAAAATCAATTTTATTTTACTTTCATTTTTCGTCATGTTATAATTAGAAGTAATGCAATTATGGTAAGATGGGGGGGCGATTAGATGGTAATTGATAAAACTTTAATAGAAGATATTAAGAGCAGTACCAATATCGTCGACGTGATTGGTGAAGTTGTCAGTCTTAATCGTGCTGGCCGCAATTACCTGGGTCTCTGCCCCTTCCATAAGGAGAAAACCCCCTCATTTAATGTTATTGAGGACAGACAGTTTTACCATTGTTTTGGTTGCGGAAAGTCTGGAGATGTCTTTAAATTTTTAGAGGAATACCGTCAGATTTCTTTCCAAGAAAGTGTCAAGGTTCTGGCAGATCGACTAGGTATCGCAGTTAGTATAGATGCGCCAAGGCAAGTCCAGCAGCAAAATTCTCCTAATCAAGCCTTCTATGATCTTCATGAGGATGCACTTAAGTTTTACCACGCTGTCCTCATGACGACCAAGATAGGAGAAGCAGCGCGTGCCTACCTTTATGAGCGTGGTATGACTGACGATTTACTTAAGACCTTCCAGATTGGTCTAGCCCCTGACGAACCAGATTATCTCTATCAGTCTGTATCAAAAAAATATGACGAAGAGGTACTGACAGAATCAGGTCTTTTTAATCTTTCTGAAAGTAATCGTCTTTTCGATACTTTTAAAAATCGAATTCTGTTTCCGCTTAAGAATGAGTTTGGAAAGACTATCGGTTTTTCAGGGCGTGTTTGGACCAAGGAAGATATTGAAAAAGGACAAGCCAAGTACAAAAATACAAGGGCTACCTGCATTTTCAATAAGTCTTATGAACTCTACCACCTCGATCAGGCTAAGCCAGTGATACAGAAAACCCATGAGGTCTATCTGATGGAAGGGTTCATGGATGTCATTGCGGCCTATAGGGCTGGGCATGTTAATGCAGTAGCTTCTATGGGAACAGCTTTGACTCCTGAGCATGTCAATCGTCTGCGTAAACTCACCAAGAAAATTGTTTTGACCTATGATGGTGATAAGGCTGGGCAAAATGCGATTGCCAAGTCTCTTGAGCTTTTATCGGATTTTCAAGTGGATATTGTTAAAATTCCAGACAATATGGACCCTGATGAATATCTACAGAAAACATCCGAAGAGGCTTTGGGGAAACTTTTGGTCGAGTCCCGTATTTCAGATGTGGAATTTTGGATAGGACAGCTAAAACCTGCTAATGTAGACAATCTTCAAGCGGAGATTGCCTATGTCGAGCAGATTGCAAAGATTATTGCCAAGTCACCTTCTGTGACGGCACAAAATTCTTACATTTCTAAGGTGGCTGACCTTTTGCCTGACTTTGATTTTTTCCAAGTCGAGCAAGCGGTCAATAACGAACGATTGACCATGAGAAATCAGCAGACGGCTCAATTATCGGCTGCTAGTAATAGTGCTTATGAGTCTTCAGCGTCAGGATTCAGAGGAACGGTCAATCTACCTTCTACACCTAAAATCACAGGTCTTCGTCGAGCGGAAAATCAACTCTTCCATCGTATGGTTAATCATCCTATGATTTTGAATGACTATCGCATGAGAGAGGAGTTTTTCTTCCAAACACCTGAGTTAGAGGAGCTTTATCATATTCTGAAACAAGATGGTCAGATTGATACCGTAGCTCTGTCTCTCCTTTCTCAAGAGGTGCAAACAGCCTATTATCAGGTTTTAGAGGAGATTTTACCACCTGAAACTAGTCTTGAAGAAGTTCAGGCTATCGAAGAGCGTAGAAATCAATTTTTGAGGGAACAGGACTTTCGTAAGCAAAGTAAACAAATAAGAGAATCAAGTAACCACGGTGATGTGGATGCAGCGGTGGAAGCCCTGCAAATGCTCATCGCCCAAAAACGAGATATGGAGTAACACATGACAAATAAAAAACAAAATACAGCATTTAACGTTCAAGTCGCTGATTTCATTCGTAACCACAAAAAGGCTGGTACAGTAATTGATGATGAAGTCACAGAAAAACTAGTTATCCCATTTGTTCTTGACGCTGATGGGATTGATGACCTTTTGGAACGTTTGACAGATGGTGGTATTTCTATCACTGATAAGGACGGAAATCCTTCATCTAAATATGTTGTTGAAGCCCCAAAACCAGAAGAGTTGACAGACGAGGAGCTTCTTGGTTCAAACTCAGCTAAGGTCAATGACCCTGTTCGTATGTACCTCAAAGAGATTGGGGTAGTGCCTCTCTTGAGTAACGAAGAGGAAAAAGAATTGGCTATCGCTGTTGAAAATGGTGACTTGGAAGCTAAACAACGTTTGGCAGAAGCCAACCTTCGTTTGGTAGTCTCAATCGCTAAACGTTATGTGGGACGTGGTATGCAGTTCTTGGACTTGATTCAAGAAGGTAACATGGGGCTGATGAAAGCCGTTGATAAATTTGACTACTCTAAAGGTTTCAAATTCTCAACTTATGCGACATGGTGGATCCGTCAAGCAATCACACGTGCCATCGCAGACCAAGCACGTACCATCCGTATCCCAGTTCACATGGTTGAAACTATTAATAAATTGGTACGTGAGCAACGTAACCTCTTGCAAGAGTTGGGACAAGACCCAACGCCTGAGCAAATCGCTGAACGTATGGATATGACTCCAGATAAGGTTCGTGAAATCCTTAAGATTGCTCAAGAGCCAGTTTCTCTTGAAACACCTATCGGTGAAGAGGATGACAGCCATTTAGGTGACTTTATCGAGGATGAAGTTATCGAAAATCCAGTAGATTACACAACTCGTGTCGTTCTTCGTGAACAATTGGATGAAGTGCTTGATACCCTTACAGACCGTGAAGAAAACGTTCTTCGTCTCCGTTTCGGTCTTGATGATGGTAAGATGCGTACCTTGGAAGATGTTGGTAAAGTCTTCAACGTTACTCGTGAACGTATTCGTCAGATTGAAGCTAAAGCCCTTCGTAAATTGCGCCACCCAAGCCGCAGCAAACAACTTAAAGACTTTATTGAAGACTAAGATAGTAAATGGAAGGGGCCTGATTATTAGGCCCTGATTTTGGAGGAAAAGCTATGTCTGAAGTAAAATACACTGAAGCAGAAATTGAAAAAATCAAGGACCGTATCTTGGAAGCTTTAGAAATGGTTATTGACCCTGAGTTGGGGATTGATATTGTCAACCTTGGCCTTATTTACGATATCCGTTTCCAGCAAGATGGCTATACTGAAATCGATATGACCTTGACGACTATGGGATGCCCACTGGCAGATCTTTTGACAGACCAAATTTATGACGCTATGAAAGAAGTTCCTGAGGTAACCAAGACTGAGGTTAAATTGGTCTGGACACCAGCATGGAATATTGAAAAAATGAGTCGCTATGCCCGTATCGCCCTAGGTATTCGTTAGGAGAAGGCTTATGAAAACACTGGCTATCGTTGTTCCTTGTTATAACGAGGAAGAGACCATCCCTCCTTTTTTAGAGGCTTGTCAGGCAGTTGAGCGACAAATAGCCAATCAGTTGGCTTTCAACTATTACTTTGTCAATGACGGTTCAAAAGATCGTACCTTAGAAGTTTTAAGACAGGTTTCAAAACAGTTTGAGAATGTTCATTATCTCTCTTTCTCTCGTAATTTTGGGAAGGAAGCCGGCTTACTTGCAGGACTTGAAGCAGCCCAAGGTGACTACGTCACAGTTATGGACGCCGATCTTCAGGATCCACCTGAACTTCTTATCGAGATGTATGCCAAAATCCAAGAAGGTTACGACGTTGTAGGGACACGACGTGCAGACCGCAAGGGTGAGCCGCCTATTCGTTCACTCTTTGCTAAGGCCTTCTATTGGTTGATTAATAAAGTTTCCGATACTGAAATGGTGGATGGCGCTCGTGATTTCCGTTTGATGACTCGTCAAGTCGTTGATGCCATCCTTGAGCTCAAGGAAGTCAATCGCTTTTCAAAAGGACTCTTTTCATGGGTCGGCTTTGATGTGGCCTACGTCTCTTATGAAAACCGTGAACGTGTGGCGGGAGAGACCTCATGGTCTTTTTGGAGCCTATTGAGTTACTCACTTGATGGTTTTATCAACTTCTCAGAAGTACCCTTGAAGCTTGCCACATGGGCAGGAACCTTCTCATTCTTAATCTCCTTGGTTGGAATTCTCTTTGTTGTTGTCCGAAAACTAACTATAGGTGGGAGTGTTGCAGGCTGGGCAAGCCTTGTCTCAATCATCCTTTTTATCGGAGGAATCCAACTTCTAGCCTTAGGTATCATCGGGAACTATATTTCAAAGATTTTCCTAGAAACCAAGAAACGACCAGTTTATATTGTTAAGGAAAAAGGGTGAAGGAATGAGTGAAAAAAAGAAAACAATTAACGCCTTTATGTTAATTGTTCTTTTGTTTGGTATAGTATCATTATTTGCCTCCTATCCTCTTTCAAATGGGGATGAAGGTTTCCATATGGCAAAAAGTTATTCTATGTTTTCTGCAACATCCCCTAAGGAGACCTCGGAAAAAAGATTAAGAGAGATTGAACTTGCTGCCATTAGTCAACCTAAACAAATTTCTATAAGAAAATTTTACGGTGAAAAGATTGAAAGTGTTGCAAATGATGGAATTAAATTTAATGTTTTAACCGACCAAAATCTAACATCAAAAATAGATGTTGGGCATCTTGTACCTGCAATTGGTCTACTCCTAGGAAGGTTGATTTACCCAAGCTATGGTGTAATGCTATTATCTGCTAGATTATTTAATTTAATCTTCTTTTTGGGAGGAATGTATCTAATTTTTAGAAGGGCCAAGTTTGATCATCTGATTTTCTTGATGATATTTACTGTTCCTTTTATGCAGAAAATAGCTAGTCCATCATATGATATCTTTGCATTTCTTGCTGTAGCAGCCTTTGGGACAAATTTCTTATATTTGAGTCAGTTAAAAAAAGTATCAGATGTAAGGAAAGAAGATGTTGTTTATACATTGATGACTATAGCATTAATTCTGTTAACAAAACTTAACTATATTTTTGCTTTACCAGTATTATTGGGAATTCCAATAGTATATAATCCTATATTATCAGTACTTAAACGTTTTCCGAGAATAATAAGAGTATCATTAGCAATTGTAACTAGTTTATTATTCTTAACAGTTGTTTTATTTGTCCACAGAGTCTATAATATTCCAGATTTGATAAAGGTGTTTTTCAATAATTATTTTAATGTTGCAACTATGGGGGGGAGAGGTGCGACACTATTCTCTGTAGTTCAAGATAATCTCCCAGAGATAGTGAATATCTGTTGGATTGTTTGTTTAGTATTGGTAATGATGTCAACTCAAAAGAACGGGTACAAATTACCCACTGCTCTAGCCGGTCTAATAGTTTATCTATTAAATTGGTTTGGTATCTTTTTAGGATTTTACAGTTCACATCCAAATCATATAACTTTTGATGATTTGACGGGAAGATACTTACATGCATATATTATTTTCCTTATCCCACTGATGTCATGGTTAGGAATGAAAATGAATTTTAGAATTTCCCCAAATGCTAAGTATTATATTGCTATTTTTTCAACAACCGGTGTCTTAGCTTTATATATAATAGCAATTGTATATAGAGGGTTTATTTTAGGTATCACCCCTGCGTGGAAAAACTGAGAGATAAAGCAGATTTTTTCTGCTTTTTTTGTTAAAATTAAACTAACATTATTGGAAATATAAGGAGAAAAATATGATTCTAGTAACAGGTGCAAATGGTCAACTCGGAACTGAGCTTCGTCACCTTCTTGACGAGCGTAACGAAGAGTATGTAGCAGTAGATGTAGCAGAAATGGACATCACAGATGCTGAAAAAGTAGATGAAGTGTTTGCGGAAGTAAAACCAACCTTGGTATATCACTGTGCCGCCTACACAGCTGTTGATGCTGCTGAAGATGAAGGTAAAGAACTTGACTATGCTATCAATGTGACTGGTACTGAAAATGTCGCTAAGGCTGCTGAAAAACACGGTGCAACGCTGGTTTATATTTCAACGGACTACGTTTTTGATGGTGAAAAACCAGTCGGTCAAGAGTGGGAAGTTGATGATAAGCCAGATCCACAGACAGAGTATGGACGTACAAAACGCATGGGTGAAGAGTTAGTCGAAAGACATGTGACTAACTACTACATTATCCGTACTGCGTGGGTATTCGGTAACTATGGTAAGAACTTTGTCTTCACTATGCAAAATCTTGCTAAGACTCACAAGACACTCACAGTTGTTAATGATCAACATGGACGCCCAACTTGGACACGTACTTTGGCAGAGTTTATGACATATTTGGCTGAAAACCGTAAGGAATATGGTTACTATCACTTGTCAAATGATGCAGCAGAAGATACAACTTGGTATGACTTTGCGGTCGAAATTCTCAAAGATACTGATGTTGAAGTGAAACCTGTTGATTCAAGCCAATTCCCAGCTAAAGCTAAACGCCCACTTAACTCAACAATGAGTTTGGCTAAGGCTAAGGCTACAGGATTTGTCATTCCAACATGGCAAGATGCTTTGAAAGAGTTTTACAAACAGGAAGTGAAATAATGACGCGAAAAAGAGTGCTATTATGTAGCTTATTACTCAGTCTTTTATATGTCATTCCAATTGCTGTTTTCAATAAGGGATTGAATGGGGCAGATCTCAGCTTCCATCTAAATCGTTTGTTGGGTATGGAAGGTATATATGCTTCCCCTATAAACTTCAAAGCTTTTTATGGTATAGGTTTAGGAGTTAATTATTTCTATCCGTTTTTAACCTATTATCCATTCTTTGTATTATATAGGTTATCCCACAGTGTTTTCCTAGGTTATTATATATATCAATATTTACTAACTCTACTTACTTTTTTAATTGCTTATTATTCGATAAGTAATATTATGGTTATCGAAGGCAAGAAAAATAAAAAGGATTTTGCGGGATTGTTGTTTGCTACCTTATATACTTTTTCTTTATATAGATTAGATAACATTGTGATACGGTTTGCAACAGGTGAATTTATCGCCTATGCTTTTATTCCGTTAGTTTTCTATGGTCTTTACACTATTTTAAAAGGAGATTATAGGAAATGGTATATTTTAAGTATCGGAATGTCTTTAGTAGCCTACTCTCATTTAATTTCACTACTTCTCACAGCTTTACTAGTTGGTCTCATTTTTATAATAACCTTTTTATTCGTGAATAGTAAGAAGGAGAGACTATTAAGTTTTATAGTGGCAACTTTATCTACGATTTCCATTTTTGCGTTTCAATTGGTTCTTATGGGAGAGCAATCGTTATCGAATGCTATTGTGAAGCCACAAGGAGTAAATTTAAATGCGACTGCCCACTCGCTTAAAGATTTATTATTGAATCTCAACTTTGAAAACAATTATACACTTCCAGGATTTCTAATTATTTTTTGTCTAATAGTTTCTCTTATTGGGGTGTTTAAATTACAAAAATACGATATCCTTATTTTTGTTTTGACTCTTATCCTCATAGTTTTTGAAAGTCCATTAATACATTGGCCTGAAAATAGTGAACATATAGTATCTTCAATACAGTTTATTTGGCGTCTAAATAATTTTATTACCCTTTTCACTGCTTATTTGGCAAGTAAAGTCTTTGTTAGTCTTTCATTAAGAAAAGAGTGGTTAATCGCAGTATTAATTGGTGTGATTGGCTTGACGACATTCTTTAGTGTTTCACAAGCTCAAAAAACAATAAAGGGATCGCAAACAACTTTTAACAATATGCCTAAAGAAGAACTTCTTCCAGTTGTTACAAATGGAGATTACCATGCTACAGATTATATGCTAAGTACAGACGGTAGTATTTCTGATTATGATGCCTTTCAACGAAAATTACGACATGAAGTTATTAGTTTGAATGATAATCAAATTGTTAAAACAAAGATATTATTTAACTCTTTGAAGACAAAATTAATTATTGATAGTGATAAGAAGCTAACAGTGAGCTTGCCTTTCTATGCATATAAGGGTATATCAGTTGATTTAGATGGTAATATAACAGATTTTTCTAAGGCTCCGGATGCTGGGGTAAAAATATCGGTACCAGAAGGGAAACATGAGATAGGGATTTCGTATCACTATACAATTTTGGCAAAGATATTTTTTGTAATCTCATTAGTATCTAGTCTCTTTGTAGTGTTATATGCTTATATAATTAAGAAGATAATTAAAAGTTAGTGTATCTATAACAAAAATTGTAGTGGTAAAACTTTTTAAAAGAGGTCTTTATGACCTCTTTTTTAAGTGGTTTAGTGAATCGTTATGTGGGATTTTCACTTTTTAAAAAATCTATAGTATAATAAAGGGAAAAATCATTTTTGTAGGAGAAATAATGAGTTCAGAAAAAGGTACTTTAGTTAAGAATGTAGATGACCAAAAATTCATTTCAGAGAAAATAGATAATAAAATTTCTATAAAAGAGAATTATATTTGGAATATGTTGGGAACTATCTCATCTTCTTTAATTTCAGTTATTCTCCTACTTTTAGCGTCTAGACTTCTTGATTCTAGAAATTCAGATATTTTTAGTATTGCATACGCACTAGGTCAGCAGTTCTTTATTTTAGGATATTTCCAGATACGTAATATGCAGTCTACAGATGTTCAAGAAAGGTACTCATTTGTTTCCTATCATAATACACGTATAGTAACAGTTATTATGATGTTGTTAACCTCTCTTGGATATATTTTTGTACAAGGATATAGTTTTTATAAAGCAGTAATTATCTTACTCCTAGTATTGTATCGAGCAGTCGATGCTTATTCAGATGTTTTTCAGGGGTATTTTCAACAACAAAACAGATCAGATTTAGCTGGAAAAGTTCAGTTTTATCGTAGTTGGCTTTCTATATTAGTCTTTGGATTAAGCTTGATTCTAACAAAATCACTAATGATTTCAAGTGCCATTATTTGTTTGATAAATCTATTCCTTACAGTTGTCCTAGATTATAGAATCTCTACTAGAAACTTTGAAATTAATTTTTATCCATCAATATTTAAAGATAACCGTAATATTATCTCTATATTAAAAGAAGCATTTCCCTTATTTCTAAATGGTTTTTTGATTACTTATGTCTACAATGAAGCTAAGATTGATATTGATTCTCTCTTGTCTCAGGGGTTATTTTCAAATGGTATTCAACGAGACTTTAATGTATTGTTTATGCCCGTCTTTGTTTTATCCCTCTTATTTTTCGTTTTAAGACCTTTAACTACACAGCTATCAATCTATTGGTATGAACAGAAATATAATCTGTTTTATAAGCAGGTTTATCTTTTATTTGCAACTATGACTGTTTTAGGCATAATTATTATAGGCCTAGGCTATCTAATTGGTACAGAGATTCTAGGTTTTATTTATGGAACGTCATTGGTAGAATATAAAGTACCTTTTGTGATTCTCCTTGTTGGAGGAATCCTAAATGTATTAGCACTTGTTATTGATATAGTTATGACAATTTTTAGAAAACAAACATATCTTGTGATTGCATATATTACTAGCTTTCTTGTAGCTAAATTTATCACAATGCCGTTTGTAAAGGGAGAGGGGATTATGGGTGCATCGTTGTCATTCTTGATTTCAATGATTATCTTTTTTTGCACTAGCATAGTAATTTATATTTGGGTAAATAATAACGATAAAAGAAAGAGAAGTTAATGAATATTTTATTTACGTTAAATAACGCTTTTGTTCCACAAGTTGCAACATGTATGTGTTCAATTTTTGAGAATAATAAATCAATGGATGAAATTAATATCTATTTACTAAATACCGACATCTCTGAGGCTAATAAAGCTAAATTGAAAGAATTTACTAAACTTTATGGCCGTTCAGTTCATTTTATTACGCTACCTAATCTGAGGAGCTTGATAGATTTTGATTTTGATACAAATGGTTGGTCACCAATTGTGTTAGCACGACTCTTAGTCGATAAGCTTTTACCAGAAGATATTGATAGAATTTTGTATTTAGATGGTGATACTTTGGTATTGGGGAGTCTTGAATCTCTATGGGAATTAGACATGGGTAATCGTTCAATCGGAATGGGTCCTGAATCTACTGTTGATGTAGGGCGAAGAGAATTTCTAGGTTTGGGGAAACAGATGTATTGTAACGCTGGAGTTCTACTTATTGATTTAGAGAAGTGGAGAGATTGTAAACTTGGAGAGAAAGTTCTAGCATATTATAAAAAACATGATGGTAATCTTTTTGCTAACGACCAAGATGCAATTAATGGATCTTTAAAAGATGATATTTATGTTATTTCTCCAAAATATAATTTCTTCAATATATACTTTTTTTACCCTTACAGAGTATTAAAAAAACTATCTTTACCAGCGGAGTTCATAAGTAGACAAGAGTTGCGAGAAGCTATTGAAAATCCAATCATTGTCCATTATCTAGGAGAGGAACGCCCTTGGAGAAAGGGAAATACTCATAAACTAAGAAAGTACTATCTTTATTATCTTGAAAAGACACCTTGGTCTAAAACGCCTATGGAAACTGGTTGGGAATTTTACTTTATTTGTTTTAGGACATTTAATATAATTATGAAACCTTTACCAATGTTGAGATATAAGATTATTAATTCACTGATACCAGCATTTATGAAATACCGAAAAAAACAGCTCCAAAAAAATAAAAGATAAACGTATTAAACATAGAAAGAATAAGAATATATGAGAGTTTTAATGATAATTCCTGCCTACAATGAGGAGGAAAGCATCTTTGATACGGTAACGAGTATCGTGGATTACCGTAAAAAGGTTGATTTTGATTTGGATTATGTGGTTATCAATGACGGATCAACAGATAAGACAAAACAAATTCTGGAAGAGAACCATTTTAATGCTGTTCATCTGGTCATGAATCTTGGAATTGGTGGTGCGGTTCAAACAGGCTACAAATATGCACTAGAGCATGACTATGATGTAGCGGTTCAATTTGATGGCGATGGCCAGCATGATATTGAATCTTTGTCAGATTTGCTAGAACCAATTCGAAAAAATGAAGCAGACCTAGTTATTGGTTCTCGCTTTGTTGGTGATGTTAAGTCTGAATTTCAAACAACTTTTATGAGACGCTTCGGAATTAGTGTTATTTCCAATCTTATCAAATGGACAACTGGACAAAGAGTTTTAGATACAACTTCGGGTTACCGTTTGGCTGATAAAGCTGTTATTAAACAGTTCGCTAAGCGTTATCCAATCAAGTATCCAGAACCAGAAACTATTGTTCATATTTTGAAACGTAAATATCGAGTTGTTGAACGACCAGCAAATATGTTTGAACGTACTGGTGGCGTTTCTTCCATTACGCCAATTAAATCCATTCGATATATGATTGAAGTGTGTTCGTCGATTGTTATTGCAGCCTTTATGAGGGAGAGTGAATAATGTCAGTTTTATCTATTGTGATGTTGGTAGCTTCCATCTTTTTCCTTTATCTAGTCATTAGAAATATCAATAAGAATAATATCTTATTTGAGCAGGCCTTTATGTGGATTGTCATCAGTCTGGTTATGATTGTTATTTCGATTTTTGATGTTATTCCGGTTTATTTTGCTGGATTACTTGGATTTGAGCTGACTTCGAATTTTTTGCTATCGCTTGCTATCTTTTTCTTGTTGGTTATTGCTTTTTTACAAACTATGACTTTGTCAAAACAAAAAGAGCAGATAAAGCACTTAGTTCAAGAATTATCTATTCTCAAAAGTCATGTAGAAGAGAAAGAGGAAAAGAATGAAAGATAATCATACTTGGGTGATTTGCGCTTATGGAGAAACTGATTATCTTGAAGCCTGTATTCAATCTTTGAAAAATCAAACTCTTCAATCTCAAATTATCTGTTATAGTTCAACGCCACTTGATTCGATTAAGGAACTTTGCCAGCGTTATGCTATCCCATTTTATACTAAACAAGGTGGGGGAATTGGCAAGGATTGGAATAATGCTATCTCTTTTGTAGAAACAAAATATGCTACTATCGCCCATCAGGATGACTACTATGAGTCAAGATATGCAGAAAAAGTATTGGCCAAGATGGAAAAAGCTAGTGATGTCCTAATCGGATATTCTGATTATTTTGAAGAAAAAAATGGTCTAAAGATTCCTGCGAATACAAACCTTAAGATTAAAACTTTGATGTTAAAAACAATGAATCTTTTTTCTGGTAATCATTTTTGGCGTAACCGAGTAATGGCTTTTGGTAATCCAATTTGTTGTCCAGCTGTCACCTATAATCTTGAAAAATTGAAGAATTTCTACTTTGATGAGGGAATGAAAGTCAGCCTTGATTGGTATGCTTGGTATAAGATTAGTGAATACAAGGGACGTTTTATCTATGTGTCAGATAAGCTAATGTGCCACCGAATTCATGAGGAATCTGAGACATCTAAGACTATTGCTGATAATACTCGTAGTAAAGAAGATTTGTATATGTACCAACTCTTTTGGCCAAAATGGATAGCAAATATCCTTATGAAACAATATGTGAAGAGTCAGAAGACGAATGGGTAGTGTACAAAAATTTATAAAGCAGAATCGTTCTGCTTTTTTTGTTACTCAATAGCAAGAGGACTTTTTCTTTTTTGTATAAACTATAGTATAATTAAGGTGATATGCACTTTCAAAGATTGATTAAAGTAGTAATCTTTGAAGCTTAGTAATATTAGTAATTATCAGGTACTAATTGATATTTTGTTAAACAAAATGGATGGAAAAATGAATAATTTAATCTCAGTGGTTGTGACTTGCTACAATCATGAAAAGTATATTGAGCAGTGTCTGCGAAGTGTTTTTAATCAGACTTATACTAATATCGAATTAATCGTTTTGGATGATGGTTCGACGGATAGTTCAACTCAAATTATCCAAGAGGTTTTGAAGGATTCACCTTTTGAGACAAGATTTGAAACTCATGAAAACCTTGGGGTGGTAAATAATCGAAATTTGGGACTCGAGCTTATTAGAGGTGATTATTTGCTATTTGTAGATAGTGATAACTACCTCGATGCGGATTATGTGGAACAGTTGTATAGTAAGTTGACGGAAACAAATGCTGACATCGTGTACTGTGATCTTTATAACCCAGAAAAAGAAGAGTTCTACCTCAAAAGCCGTGGATTTGATTTAACTGCTTTCCTAAATGCTAGTTTTATTGATAATTGTTCTTTGGTTCGTAGAAGTATTATTGGAAATGCTCGTTATGATGAGAAGTTAAATCGTAAAAAGCTTGAAGATTATGACTTTTTATTGAACTTGATTATTAATAACGGTGCTAAAGCGGTATATCAACCAAGCACTAAGCTTAATTATCGTGTCTTTGAAACAGGGTCAATTTCTGGACGTGACTCCGTTCGCTACCATTATGAAATCTATCTTGACATTCTTGAGAAGTATCTTGATAAGCTTCCTCATGAAGTTTACAAGGCAATTTGTGAGAACCTCATGGTTTTGGAAGAACGGTTGAATAGCTTGCTTAAGCATCATTCTGAAGTGACAGACTATGTTAATCGCTTGAAAAAAGAACGTGATCAACTTGAACAAAGAAAGTATGCACAATCTAAGAGATTGAAGGATGCTCATAAAGAGATGGAGCTTATCCGAAGTTCACTGTCATATCGTTTAGGTAATGCCCTTATCACACCTATAAAGACAGCAGGGGTAATTGCTAAGAATCCAAAAGCAATTAAAAATTATTTGAGAGCTTTAAAAGTCAAAGTGATACAGTTACGTCGTCGAATGACACCACTTAAGGTTCGTCAGTTACGATGTCTCAGAAATAGTCAACGCTCTGTCTTGTCATATAATGGTAAGAAAGCACTGATTTATGTTATTTTTGAGTCTGAATCTCGTCTTCAAGAATATAAATTACGTTTCTTGCAAGCCTTGACTCCATTGGTAGATGATGTTATTGTAGTTATCAATGGGCAGCTTCACGATGATGATATTAATACCCTTGAAACCTACGGTAGGGTTTTAACTCGTGATAACAAGGGATATGATACTGCAGCCTTTAGAGAAGGAATCTTTGCCTTCGGTAAAGATAAGCTTAAAGATTATGACCAGCTCCTCCTGGTGAATGATACTAATATTGGTCCGATGAGGGATTTGTCTCAAGTATTCCAAGAAATGGCTAATAAGCAACTAGATTTCTGGGGGATTTCCTTTGGAGAAGAGCAAGAGGATGTTACTAAAGAGAATCCTTATGGATACATTCCTAAGCATCTTCAGTCTTATTTCCTAGTTATTGAAAAGCTTATGCTAAACGATGATGACTTTTATGAGTACTGGACACATTTGACGGATACAGATTCTCGTGATAAGGCTATTGGTCGACATGAGACACGTTTTACCAAGCATTTTGCCGATTTGGGTTATCGTTTCGATGCGGTCGTGCAAGAATACGAAGATTCTGCCATGTATATCCACCCGCTTAAGATGCTCAAGGCAGGTAGTCCTTTGGTAAAATACACGGCTCTGAAAAATTATGATGAAGACCAGTTCTTGTGGCAAGGTCTGGATCGTGATTCAGAAGTCCCTGACTTGTTAGAGTTTGTTGCAAAAGAAACGGATTACCCTGTGGCAATCTTGGAAGATATTGTAAATAAATTTAAGGCTGTTCCACGTGATCAATACATTCTATTGATTGATGGGGTTGAAAATATTATTCCGCAATGTACCCGTTATCGTGTCTTTAACAAGGCAGAACAATTACGCAAGCATGGCTTTGCAGTCAAAGTTGTTAACCTATCTGATTTCCAATTATCGATGGCTCAAAATGCTAGTCACATCATCATCTACCGTTCACCAATCTCACCCGAGCTTTTGCGTCACTGTCATTTAGCTAAGGAATATGGAAAACCTGTCTTCTTTGATATTGATGATTTAGTCTTTGATACGGTTTATACAGATCAATTGAGTTATACGCACGGGTTGAATTCGGTTGAAAAAGGAAACTATGATGCAGGTGTTAGAAATTATGGCTATATGCTAGAAAACTGTGATGGTGCCATTACTTCGACTAACCAATTGCAGGAGGAGTTGTATAAGTACCAAAGTAAGGTTTTACTTAATCGCAACTTGGCTTCTGATGACTTAATCGCTATTAGTAGTCAATATATCAAAGATTACTCTCAAGCATCTGATATTGTTAAGATTGGTTATTTCTCTGGTTCAATTAGTCATAATGAGAATTTTGAATTGATTAAACCAGCTATTAAGCAACTGCTTACAAAATATAGCAATGTCCAATTACATATTGTCGGGATTCTCGATATCCCTCAGGATATGAAGCCCTTTGAAAATCAAATTGTAACTCACGATTATGTGGACTGGGATAAATTGCCTGCCTTGATTAGTGAGGTTGATATTAACCTAGCACCGCTTGTAGATTCTATCTTTAACCGTGCGAAGTCAGAGATTAAGTGGATTGAAGCTGCCTTGGTGAAGGTACCAACAGTAGCAAGTAAGATAGGAGCTTTCTCAGATGCGGTTGTTGATGGTGAAACAGGATTGTTAGCTACTGATGACCAGTGGTTTGACAAGCTTGAAGCCTTGGTTTTATCTCCAGAATTAAGACAGAAAATTGCAGATGCTGCTTATCGGGCTGTTCTTGAAAACTGTACGTTAAGCAAGAAAGATGATATGGTGACTTATTTTGAACAGAATTAAACAGATAAAAGTTGAAAATTTATTTTTCATCTTAGCAACGATTTTTATTTTCTCATTTATGTTTGTATTTCCAATTAATCGTGTGCCAGACGAAACAAACCATGCACGAATGACTTGGGAAACTTTCCATAAACCAACTGAAACATCTTTTAAGTGGATGGATGAGATTCCAAGTAATGATAAGGTTAAGTTAGCGGAATATAAACAGATTTTTGCTCAAAAGATTGATATGAGTAAGGAACCCTTTCAATTTGGTGTGAGTTTAAAAACAATCTCCTTTATTCCACAGTTGATAGGGATGACGATTGGAAGTTGGATTAGTCCTACAGTTGGGATGATTATCTATATGGGGCGCATCTTTAATTCACTAGCCTATATACTAGGAATTTACTTTTTAATACGTTATTTCAAATATGGGAAAACAGCCCTAATGTTTATTTCGCTGCTACCTATTATGGTTCAGCAAGCATCGTCACTTTCTTATGATGTGATGAACTATTTAGAAGTGATGTTGGCTCTCGGTTTTATCACAAATCTTGCCTATTCTAAACGTTTTACCAATCGTAATATTATCCAGGTGATAGGTCTTGCGATCTTACTGTTAGCAACTAAGCCAAATAACGTTTTATTGTTGGGATTGATTCCGTTTGTACCACTTGAGTTTGAAGGTGTCCTTGCCTTTCTAAATCGTCCAGTACAAGCCATAAAGACCTTTATTTCAAAATATAAAGCAGTCTTCTACCTTCTCTTTGTAGTAGGAGTCGTAGTGGTTCTTCAATTCTTAATGAAGAATCAAGGTGGTCTTCGTCATTATGGAGAAGTTTTGCGTAATACACTCTTTAATCCTGAGTTGAATGACAATTTGAATGGTATCTTGTCACTTGGGATGTTCGGTTATCTTGGTAACCTTACATTACAAATGCCACTGTGGTTAATTTTTATTGATATTATCGTTCTTACCATTTTATTCCTATCAAGTAAGAAGGATTTCTTTACAAAAGACTTTGCTAATGCATCTTGGATTCTCTTCCTACTAGAGGTTTTAGCCGCTGTTACAGTCATGTATATACAGTGGACACCTCTTGTTCTTGGTCAGGGAGCTAATATATCAGTTGGCGCTCAAGGACGTTATTTCACGCCATTTATCATTCTTTTGTTGCCGCTAGTCGCTAACACAGCTAAGATTGATTTATCTCGACAGAAAAGATTGAAAATAGCAACTCTGACTTTAATCGCTAATTTCTTAGTGGCTATGTATTTGATTCTTTTCCATTATTGGGGGGTATTTGCATAATTTATGACTAAAACAATTTTATTTATTTCTCCGACAGGAACTCTGGATAATGGTGCTGAAATTTCGATAGTCAATCTTATGAAATTTCTTGTAAAAAAAGGTTATCGTGTATTAAATGTTTTTCCTGATTATAAGGTTTCGTCTCAGGAGGAGTATCAAGCAGAACTTCATAGAGCAGGGATTGAAACCCACGGTCTTTCAGCTGTCAAATGGTGGTGGGAAGAAGCACCGGGTGGTTCGCCAGGCAATCATTTTTTGAGAGTAAATTCTTATAATAAGAATGTCAAAGATATTCGAAATATTATTGTAGATAACAAGGTGGACCTTGTTATCAGTAATACAGTCAATGTTTTTCAAGGAGCACTTGCTGCAGCTTTTGAGGATGTCAAACATTTTTGGTTGATTCATGAATTTCCTGAGGGGGAGTTCGGTTACTATAAAGAAAAACTAGACTTTATAGACACGTTTTCTGATGAAATCTTTGCTGTCACAGGAGCTTTGACCGAGGATTTAGAAAAGTGTTTTCCAAATAGGAAGATCTATTCCTTTGCACCTTATACTCAAATTGAACCTAAAGAAGGAGTAAAAACTGAATCTAACGACCAACATCGTATCGTTTCAGTTGGACGCTTGACTCAGAGAAAGAATCAGCTTGAGTTAATAAAAGCTTTTCAGATGCTTGATTTAGCAGGAACTGAACTTGTATTTTTAGGTGCATGGGATGAGGATTACAAACAACTTTGTGATGATTATATTGCAGAACACGATTTGAAGAGTGTTTCATTTTTGGGGTATTTAGATGATCCTTGGTCAGAGATTACTGATAAGGATTTAGCTGTTTTTCCATCTAGTATGGAAACGTTTGGTCTCGTTTATGTTGAATCTGTTTTAAATGGTATTCCAACGATTTTATCAGATAATGCGGGACATAAATCTGCTTTCGAATATATGAACGAGCAAGGTCATATCTATCCATTGGGTGATTTGGATGCCTTGACTAGGATGATTTCAGAGGTCCTTGATGGATTTGATCAAGAGAAACTTGAAGCAGTGCAAGCTGTTCCAAATTTAAAAGAGAGATATTCTCTTGAGAGTGTTTATGCTAATATTACTGAAAAGATTGAGGGCGATGACATGCGTCATAAAAAAGTAACTCAGAAAGATATCTATTTTTTAAACAGCCGAAAAGCTCTAACAAAGAGTCTAAAATCTGCTGTGAAAAAACTATTTCAGCTTAAAAAAATGAATTAAGGTAAAATCTCGTTACTCATTATCTATGATTAAGAATGAAAAGGCCGTTTTTGACTGGCCTTTTTGTTTTACTCTTTCTGTCCAATCATGCAAAATACCTTCCAAAATGGTATAATAAAAGCTACTATGTATAATTCTGTGTATTTGAGAGATGTGACGAATGGAGGTAAACTTTGAAGGATATTTTTATCATAGGTAGTAGAGGTTTGCCTGCTCAATACGGTGGTTTTGAGACATTTGTTGAGAAATTGATTTCTCATAAGGTATCGCCTGCTATAAGTTATCATGTGGCTTGCTTATCTGACGAAAGCACTGGCAAGCATTTTGACTATAAGGGTGCGGATTGTTTTACGGTCAATCCTCCAAAGCTAGGTCCTGCGCGTGTCATAGCTTACGATATGATGGCTATCAATTATAGCTTGAAACTTATTAAAAAAGAGGGGATTCAAGCCCCAATTTTCTATATTTTAGGGAATACCATTGGTGCCTTCATCGTTCATTTTGCCAAGAAAATCCAGTCCATTGGTGGCATTTTGTTAGTCAATCCTGATGGTTTGGAATGGAAACGTGCTAAGTGGTCTAAGCCTGTTCAAAGCTATCTCAAATACTCTGAAAAAGAGATGACAAAGTATGCGAACTTGATTATTTCTGATAACCGAGGTATTGAGACTTATATTCAAAATACCTATCCGTGGTCTAGAACGACGTTCATCGCTTATGGAACTGACTTATCTAAGACGACTGTGACTGCTGAGGATACCCCTGTTCGAGATTGGTATCAGAAATGGCAAACTCAAGAAAAAGATTACTATTTGATACTGGGTCGATTTGTTCCTGAAAACAACTACGAAACTGTAATTCGTGAATTTATGAAGTCCTCTACAGAGCGTGACCTTGTTATCATCTGTAACCATGAAGGAAATGCTTACTTTGATGAGCTACGACAGATAACAGGATTTGATAAAGATAAACGTGTGAAGTTTGTGGGGACTGTCTATGATCAGGACTTGCTTAAGTATATCCGTAACCAAGCCTTTGCTTATATTCATGGACATGAAGTAGGTGGAACGAATCCAGGCTTATTAGAGGCCTTGGCTCAAACGGACCTCAACCTTATCTATAATGTAGACTTTAACCATCAGGTTGCTCAGGAGACCGCCTTGTATTGGAATAAAGAGGACGGGAATTTGTCTCAGCTTATCGATTCTGTAGATGGTCAAGTGTCATTCGAGGACTTGGGAAATGCTGCTAAAGCAAATATGAAAGAAAATTACACTTGGGAAAAAATCGTGGGTGAATACGAGGAGCTATTTTTATCATGAAAGTAACTATTCTCATGTCTACTTATAATGGCGAGAACTTTTTAGCAGAGCAAATAGAGAGTATTCAGCAACAGACTTATACTGACTGGACTTTGTTAATTCGTGATGATGGTTCTAAGGATAAAACGAGAGACATTATCAAACGTTTCGCTTCAGAGGATGATCGGATTGTTTTCATCAATCCTGATCAAACTGAAAATTTAGGTGTTATAAAGAGTTTCTTTACGCTTTTGAAGTATCAAGAATCTGACTACTACCTTTTCTCAGATCAGGATGATACTTGGTTACCTGAGAAACTATCTCTTCAACTTGAGAAAGCAAGTCACTACCCATCTGATAAACCACTTTTGGTATATACGGATTTAAAGGTTGTGAATCAAGATTTAGAGGTACTTCATGAGAGTATGATTCGTACTCAGTCTGATCATGCCAATACGGAATTGGTTCAAGAAATGACAGAAAACACTGTTACAGGTGGTGTGTCTTTAATCAATCATGCCCTGGCTGAATTATGGACTGGTGAGGAAATGAATGAGCTTCTGATGCATGACTGGTATTTAGGTTTGCTTGCGTCAGCATTTGGCAATCTCGTTTATATTGACCAGCCAACAGAGCTTTACCGTCAGCATGCGGATAATGTCTTGGGAGCTAGAACGCTTCGGAAACGTATGCAGAATTGGATTCGCCCTCAGACCTTGTTCAACAAATATTGGAAGTTGATTAAGGCTAGTCAGAATCAGGCGGAAAATCTTCTTTCTTTGCCCTTGAATGCTGAAAATAGAGAGTTGGTTGAAAACTTTGTGACCATTATGGACCAAGGATTCAGAGAGCGTTATCGTCGTTTGAAGACATATGGCTATCGTAAAAACAGGGCTTTTCATACCTTCGTATTTACGAGTTTGATTTTGACAAAATTCATGTATAAGGAGGACTAAATGAATTTCTTTAGTCAAAAAAATAGGATTTTACTTAAGGAACTGATTAAAACGGATTTTAAATTGCGTTATCAAGGTTCTTTCATTGGTTATCTTTGGTCTATTTTGAAACCTTTGATGATGTTTACAATCATGTACCTTGTCTTTGTTCGTTTCTTGAGATTTGATGATGGGACACCACACTATGCAGTAGGATTGCTTTTGGCCATGATTTTTTGGGGCTTCTTTACGGAGGCTACCAATATGGGGATGCTTTCTATTGTTTCACGCGGGGATCTCTTACGCAAATTAAATTTTCCGAAGCAAACGATCGTAATCTCATCTGTACTAGGGGCTGCGATTAATTTCTTGATTAACCTTGTGGTTGTCTTTGTATTTGCCTTAATTAACCATGTTCCAATCGGTTTCAATACTTTGGTTATCATTCCTCTCTTTATTGAGGTATTATTAATGGCAATGGGTGTTGCTTTTATTCTATCAGCACTCTTTGTTAAATACCGTGATATTGGTCCTATCTGGGAAGTTGTGCTTCAAGCTGGTATGTATGCGAGCCCAATTATCTATTCCATCACTTACCTTCTTCAAAGAAACCAGACGTTTGTTGCAAAGGTTATGATGTTGAATCCAATTGCTCAGATTTTACAGGATATGCGTCATTTTATTATTGATCCAGTTAACCCAAGAGGCTGGGATATTATTAATAATAAACTGATTGCTTTTGTTCCTTATGCGATTCCTGTAGTGATTTTTATCATTGGTTTCCTTGTCTTTAATCGAAATTCTAAACGATTTGCGGAGATTCTATAATGTCAAATAATATTGCTGTAAAAGTAGATCATGTAAGTAAGTATTTTAAATTACCAACTGAGGCGAGCCAGAGTTTGAGAACAACTTTAGTCAATCGCTTTAAAGGAATTAAAGGGTATACTGAACAACATGTCTTGAAAGATATTTCTTTTGAAGTTGAAAAGGGTGATTTCTATGGAATTGTTGGACGTAATGGTTCAGGTAAATCAACACTTCTAAAAATTATTTCTGAGATTTATGTTCCGGAGAAAGGTAAAGTTACTATTGATGGTAAGTTAGTATCTTTCATTGAACTCGGTGTTGGGTTTAATCCAGAACTAACTGGTCGTGAGAATGTCTATATGAATGGTGCAATGCTTGGTTTTTCAACTGAAGAAGTAGATGCCATGTATGATGACATTGTAGACTTTGCTGAACTTCATGATTTCATGAATCAAAAGTTGAAGAACTACTCAAGTGGTATGCAGGTTCGTCTGGCCTTTTCAGTAGCTATCAAGGCTCAAGGTGATATTCTTATCTTGGATGAAGTCTTAGCCGTAGGAGACGAGGCTTTCCAACGTAAGTGTAATGACTATTTCATGGAACGTAAGCAATCTGGAAAGACAACTATCTTAGTTACCCATGACATGTCAGCAGTTAAAAAATACTGTAATAAAGCAGTTCTGATTGAACATGGTTTGGTAAAAGTGGTTGGTGATCCAGACGAAGTTGCTAACCAATATAGTTTTGATAATGCTGCTGGTCAAAAGGTTTCAAACGACGATGTTGTTGTTGAAAATCCTAAAATCACTGATTTACAAGTAAAACTCTTGAATGACAATATTATCAGTCCTGATCAAGATATTTCATTTGAGATTTCATATGATGTCAATGAGGATATTGAAACCTATATTGCATTTTCATTGACAGATATTGACCGTGGTATCTGGATATACAATGATAATTCTATGGACAATAAGACGAGTGGTTCTGGAAGAAAAACACTTACTTACAAATGTAGTCTTTCCCATCTTAATAATATCAAGCTCAAGCTTCAGGTTTCTGTTCGAGATAAGGAGGACCAGATGATTGCTTTTGCTGATTCAGATAACTCACCAATTATTCTCTTGAATCGAAATGATATTGAAGATGACGATAAGTCTGCTAAAGATTCTGCAACGGGTATGGTTCAGAGAAATGGAAAATGGGAGATTCGAGAATAAATGAAACGTCTCTTATTGTATGTTCATTATAATAAGTACGACGAATTAAGTGGTCATGTGCTCTACCAATTGGAGCAACTTCGACCCCTTTTTTCTAAACTTATTGTGATTTCAAATAGTCAACTAACGGAATCGGCAACATTAACTCTCAAAGAGCTTGGCATAGATGAAGTTATCCAGAGAGAGAATCTGGGCTTTGATTTTGCAGCTTGGAGAGATGGTATGGCTCATGTTGGATTCGAACATTTAACAGACTTCGATTCGGTTACACTAATGAATGATACTTGCTTTGGTCCTCTTTGGGATATAACTGACATCGTTGAAGAATTTGAAAAGCGCCCGAATGTTGACTTTTGGGGGATGACGAATTTTAGAAAGACTAAATATTTCGATGAGCATCTGCAAAGTTATTTTATGTTTTTCAAGAAGCATGTTGTTGCTTCAGAAGCCTTTCAGAAATTTTGGACTTCTATAAAGACTTTTACCGATGTTCAAGATGTTATTGATAATTATGAAACTAGGGTTACAAGTGTTCTTCTTGAAGTTGGTTACCGTTATGATGCTGTCTTTAATACCATTGCTGAAGAGGCAGGAGATTTAATTCACCCTGATTTTTCTTATTATAGGCCAATAAGTACTCTTGAGCATAAGGTACCGTTCATTAAACTAAAAGCATTTACTGATAATGAAAAAAAAGGAAGACTACTTTTAGATTATCTTGCTAATCTATCAACATATCCGGTAGCTCTAATCAAGTCTCATCTTAACAGCTATCATTCCCCTGATAGCTTAGTGATTTTAGATGAGAAAATCATCGAATCTTCTTTTAAAAGCTTTAGCAAGCATGAGTATCGTATGGCAATCCATGTGCACATTAGCGATCTTGAGAGACTGAAAGTATTCTTCGATAGTAAGTTATCTGCTTTCTATTATTTCACCCTATCAGGCCATTTAGATAAAAATCAGGTTGAGAATAACCTATTAAATAGTTTTGATAAAGATAGATTTCAGATAGTCTCACAAAAGTTTGATAATCATTATCATGCCTTGGTTTCTTTGGCATCTCAGCTTAGCGAGTACGACTTTATTGGGCATTTTCACACAGCAGACTTTGGAAATGAGGGTAAGCTTGTTGATGAAGCTACAAGACTTGCTCTAATAGATATGTTACTAGATGAAAAGAAGGTATCATCAATCTTTGCAGATTTTCCAGAGGTTGGACTTGTGTTTGCTGATTTGTCGAAGGAGCTCTATTGGACGGATGCAATTGGTACTTTAAATCAAAATCAGGCAGCTAAACTAGATAACGAGTGTCAAAAAACAATCAAAAATTCGCTTCATGTTTTTCAAGGATCTATGTGGCTGTCAAAAGATTTTCTGGAAAAAATTATTCTAAAGGATAAGCGCATTTTCTATAATTCTGACGAAAATAGTCTCCCTTATCTTTTCTATCGAAAAGCTTGGGATGTAGGAATTGATTATCGTATTATTTCTTCCGAAAAAATATCTTTTGCAGAACGTTATAAGCTCCATATTATTCAAATGTCGCAGGTAGCAGAACCTATTTCTCTAACGGAAAAGTTTTCAGCATACAGGAAAGCTTTGTTAAAAAAGTTGGGTTTAAATAAATCCTCAGCTGTGTAACTTCCCCCTCCCACTTACGAATAGGTAAGTAGGAGGTTTTTTCTTATGTATAGTATTGTATCTGAGGAGGCGGGGCTTTTGCCTCGTGAGCGACTCTTACAGAAGGGAGCAGAGGTTTTATCGGACCAGGAGTTGTTGGCGATAGTGCTGCGAACAGGGACCAAGTCTGAGTCGGTCTTATCTATGGCAAATCGTATTTTAACAGGGATGACGAGTTTGGCGGATTTGTCTCGTTTGTCCCTGAATGAGCTACAGGAAATTCCTGGTATTGGGCGTGTGAAGTCTATTGAGCTGAAGGCTATGGTGGAGTTGGCTAAGCGGATTGAGAAGGCTGAGTTGGCTCGTTCCGAGCAGATTATGTCCAGTCAGCAGGTGGCGCGTCGTATGATGTTGGATATTGGCGACAAGCCTCAGGAGCATCTGGTGGCTATCTATTTGGATACGCAGAATCGTATTATTCAGCAGAAGACAGTCTTTATTGGTGGTGTTCGCCGCTCGATTGCCGAGCCACGTGAGATTTTACATTATGCTTGTCATCTGATGGCGACGTCCTTGATAGTGGTTCACAATCATCCTTCGGGTGAGGCCTATCCGAGCCGAAATGATATTGATTTTACGCAAAAAATTAAGTGGTCTTGCGATGATTTGGGAATTTGTCTGCTTGATCATATTATTGTTGGAAAATCAACATATTATTCCTTTCGTGAGGAGAGGGAGGATTTTGAGCTTAAGTAGAGTCTATAAGTTAAAGACACAAGAAAAGCAACTGAGTGTAGTATCAGTTGCTTTTAAAGTTCGTTTACAACGTATTCAAAGAGTTTGAGGTCTTCTTCACGTTTGTGTAGGAGAAGTTCTGGATGCCACTGAACACCAAGGTAACGAAGGTCTGGGGTGTTTGATTCAACAGCTTCGACAGTATTATCCTCAGGGTCGCGCGCAATAACACGGAGGTCAGAGGCCAAGTGCTTAATACTCTGATGGTGGAAAGAGTTGATAGAGGTCTCTAGGCCGTAAATCTCCGCTAACTTACTGTTTTCGTCGATAATCATTTCGTGGTAAAGGTAATCGGAAGGCTTATCCTGCCAGTGCCTTTCAATATCTTGATGGAGACTGCCACCAAGGGCAACATTCATGAGTTGTGTTCCACGACAGATTGAAAAAATCGGTTTTTTTTGTTTGGTAGCTTCTTCGATTAAGGCCATCTCAAAGAGATCACGCTCGAGGAAAAAGTCATCGTCACTGGCATGATTTTCTTCGTTGTAGAATTTAGGGTCAACGTTTTGACCGCCGATGAGGATAAGCTTGTCAATCATGGAGATATAGTTT
Source organism: Streptococcus sp. 1004_SSPC (assembly GCF_001069025.1). NCBI lineage: Bacteria > Bacillati > Bacillota > Bacilli > Lactobacillales > Streptococcaceae > Streptococcus > Streptococcus sp. 1004_SSPC. The sequence goes on from NZ_JWGQ01000048.1 coordinate 44,289, forward strand.
TTAGCCTCCGAAGGATCAGATACTGGTAGAAGGATTGCTAGACCACCAGCTTTTTGAACTCCTTCTACAAAACCAGATGGGGCATAAGACCAGTTGATATCTTCATGGGCTGGATTAGGTCTTACATTGGCTGTGATACCTATAATTGGTTTAGTCATTGTTTCTCCTTGCTTTTTCTTCTTCTTTCATGAAATAGAGTAGAGTTTGTAGCTCACTAGTCAGGTCTACGTATTGGAGAACCACGTGGCGTGGAAGATTGAGGTTGACTGGGGAGAAGCAGAGGATGCCTTCGATTCCAGCATCAACCAAAAGCTCAGCCACCTCCTGTGCCTTGACTGATGGTACTGTCAGGATGGCCGTTTTAATATCTTCCTGGGCAATCTTGTCCTTGATTTGAGAGATACCATAGATAGGAATATTGTCTTCAGTCTGGCTTCCTACCAGTTCGTTATCGTCTGTATCAAAAGCCATAACCAGCTGCATGCGGTTACGTTCTTGAAAACGGTAGTGAAGAAGAGCACGTCCGATATTTCCTACTCCTACAAGGACTACTTTAGTTGTCGCATTATCATTAAGGAGTTCTGCGAAAAATGTCATCAGCTTACTAACGTCATAACCAAAACCACGACGACCTAACTCACCAAAATAGGAGAAGTCACGACGCACTGTGGCAGGATCAATTCCAATTGCTTCAGCAATTTGTTTGGAACTTGCTTTGTCGATATTTTCACGATGGAATCGTTTGAAAATTCGATAATAGAGAGAGAGACGTTTAGCAGTAGCGTTTGGAATGTTTTTCTCAAATGTCATTGATCGCATTTCCTTTCTTCAATTAGTATGATTCTCTTATATTTTAAGAAAAGTTTGTGAAAATTGCAACAAAATAGTGTAGATGAGGCGATATAAAAAACCTATCACATGGATAGGCTATTTCTATGTAGTAAGAAAAAATTTAGACTTCTTCTTGCTCAAAAACTTGACGGTCAACCAAACTCTGCATCAAGAAGTAGAATTTTTCTTGCAAGATGTGATGATCTTCATTTTTAAAGATATTAACGTTACGAAGGCCAGATTTGTCTGTGATTGACAATTTGAAACCTGTCAAATCTTTGTTAATAGTGATCTTTAGTGGGAAACCTTCACCTGAGTTAGGAACTTTTTCGAGTAGACGGTGTAACTCGTAGTTACCGATTTTATTTTGTACAAAAGTTGTATCACGAAGGGTGAATTTTTTGACATTAGGGCTGATAGTGTAACGGTATTTACAGTTAGTCAAATGAATGCTTTTTTCAAATGCCATGTTAGTCTCCTATGATTTGATTAAGTTTTTCTGCTAGGGCTTGGAGTTCTTCAGCGGTATTTTCTTCTGATAAACTAATGCGGATGGCTGTTTTTAACTTGTCAGAATCCTTACCATAGAGGGCCTGGATGACGTGGCTAGGGTCAACAGTTCCAGCAGTACAAGCAGAACCCGTTGAAACAGCAAAGTCAGCTAGGTCTAACAAGGTTAAGAGAGGGCCATTTTCCTTACCAGGAAAACTGATGTTGATGACGTGAGGTAGGCTAGATCCTCCATCATTAATTTCATAAGGAACGGTAAGGGTATCTAGAAAGACCTGACGAATCTTTTCAACATGCTGGTAATTGTCTTGGTAGTGGTCACTAGCATGCTTGTAAGCTGCGGTCATACCTGCAATACCGACCAGATTTTCAGTGCTGGCACGACGTTTTTCCTCTTGTTCACCACCATGGAGTAGGTTGTCAAAATGCAAATCGTTATGATAGAGCAGGCCGACACCTTTAGGTCCATGAAATTTATGGGCACTGATTGAGAGAAAATCGGCGCCAAGTTCTTCTGGGTGAATTGGAAGTTTTCCTGCAACCTGAACAGCATCCACGTGGAAAGCAGCCTGGTGATTGGCGAGTAGGTCACCAATTTCCTTGATAGGAAGCAATTGGCCGGTCTCGTTATTGGCATACATGACAGAAACTAGAATAGTATCGTCACGTAGGACATCAGCAATTTGTTGAGCAGTAATGACTTGATTTTCTGGTTGAATATAGGTTACTTCAAAACCAAAACGCTCTTCCAAGTAGGCCATGGTGTGAAGGACAGAGTGGTGTTCAATAGCAGTTGTAACCAGGTGCTTACCCTTAGCTTGATTGGCTAGGGCATAACCTTTGATAGCTGTATTGTTTCCTTCAGTCCCACCAGAGGTGAAAATGAGTTTTCGAGCAGGAACTTGAAATTGCTTGGCCATTTCTTCACGAGCCTCACGGAGTTCCTTAGAAGCCTTGCGGCCATAAGCATGTAGGCTGGATGGATTTCCAAAAGTTTCAGTCATGACATGTGTCATCGCTGAGATAGCAGCAGTATTCAAAGAAGTTGTTGCTGCATTGTCCAAATAAACCATAAATTAGTCCTCGTTGGCAGTATATGCAAAGAGTGGGCTAAGTGGTTGACGTTCAAAGATACGAGTAATAGCGTTAGCGATCAGCTCACTTGCTGAAAGGTATTTAACGTTTGTAGGCACTTTTTCTTTAGTCGCAACTGAATCTGTTACCAAGATTTCTTTAATTGGAGTAGCGTTGAGGACTTCGGCAGCACCTCCTGCAAAGAGACCGTGACTAGCAACTGCATAGATGTCTTTAACGCCACCACGTTCAAGGATTTTAGTAGCTTCAGCAAATGTTTTACCAGTATTGAGGATATCATCAACCAAGATTGCTGTTTTTCCTTCAACCTCACCAATGATGTAGCCTTCTTCACGTTCTGAATCATCTTGGGCGTAGTCAATGATAGCGATTGGTGCATCAAGGTATTCCGCCAAGCTACGAGCACGTTTAACACCTGAGTTTTTAGGGCTAACAACGACAACATCACTTCCTGTGAATCCTTTTTCGTTGTAGTATTCAGCAAACAAAGGCATTGTGAAGAGGTTATCTACTGGGATGTCGAAGAAACCTTGAACTTGGACAGCGTGAAGGTCAAGTGTCAAGACACGATTGACACCAGCTTTAACCAGCATATTGGCAATCAATTTAGCAGTGATTGGTTCACGTGAAGCAGCGATACGGTCTTGACGTGCATAACCAAAGTAAGGCATCACTACGTTGACAGAGTTAGCACTGGCACGTTTGCAGGCATCAATCATGATGAGCAATTCCCAAAGGTGGTCGTTAACAGGGTTGCTTGTAGATTGGATGATATAAATATCGTCCCCACGAACAGACTCTTCAATATTGATCATGATTTCACCGTCAGAAAATTGACGTGAAGATACTTTGCCAAGTGGCAATCCGGTAGCCTTAGCAATTTTTTCAGCAATTTCTGGGTTTGAGCTGAGCGAGAACAACTTCAATTGTGGGTTTGCTTTTTGATGTACCATGACGATGGTGACTCCTTTAAAAAAATAAGATGCGAAGCCCAATTAGGGCTATTGTAATAAAACTACAGATGGTTCTATTTTAGCAAAAAAAAGTAGAAATTTCAGCATTCAGAAAGCGATATTGATGAAAATTGACGGACCATAAATCGCTGAATCGTTTTTGTATGCGTTTTTAGACAGATGAGAGCGATTATGGAAGCTGCCACAAGTACCAAATTGTCTTTGCATATATAAAAAAGACAAGGGTTAATCCTTGTCTTAAAATGAAGTAAATGGTTTTTATAGACGTTTTTCACGGTGGAAAGTTCGCCTCAGAACGTATCAAAAATGACTAGCGGAATTTCTATAAACTCACATTTCACCAACTAGTCTTTATCTCGCTTTAGGGTGGCTACAAAGCGTGCAACCTTACTCTTGGCATACTTAAAGTCAATATTATTTTCCTTAAGAAAGGCATCAAAGTCGTCTTTACCTTTCTTGGCATCTGAAACTTCCAACTCAAGCTCATAGTCTTTCTTATCAGCATAGACATTGACATCAAGTGCCATGAGACCAATATTGGTCTGGTATTCACGTCGGGTTGTGGTTAAATGTCCGAGGATGGTTAGGTCTTCTAACTTAACACCACGTTCCAGAAGAATGGACTTGATTTGGCAATCAGGGAAGTTAAGAGACTTGGTCATAGCCTTAGCATCTGCACAGTCCATGGTGACGTTGTATTCCATATTTCCGACCTTTTCAGGAATTTTCAAAGTCAGCTCACCATGAGTGGGAAGGGTTCTGATACGCAAAGACAACTTTTTATTCCTCATGTCACTTTGGGGTGTATCAATGTAGTAATTGGTTTGCGTAACAGGTGTTACATGGGAGAAAAGCACTGCTAAACGATTATACTCGTCTTTGGTGAGCAGAGTCTTGTACTCTATCTCTAAATGGTTCATGTGTGTCCTCCCTTGTTCTTTTAAATGTGGTATAATGTAACAGATTGTATTTATTTTATAAAAAACTAAAGCTTTTGACAAGGAGGAGTCCTATCTTGACCATGGATTGGGAAGAATTTCTAGACCCCTACATTCAGGCCGTAGGTGAGCTCAAAATTAAGCTTCGAGGTATTCGTAAACAATTTCGTAAGCAAAATCGTCACTCGCCCATTGAGTTTGTGACGGGACGTGTGAAGTCAGTGGCTTCCATTGAAGAGAAGATTGCCCTACGTGGACTGTCTGTTGAAAATTTAGCAAAGGATATGCAAGATATTGCAGGACTCCGAATAATGGTTCAATTTGTTGATGATGTGGACGAGGTTTTGGGTCTTCTGCGTCACCGTAGTGATATGACCATAGTCTCAGAGCGTGATTATATTAGGAACCGTAAACACTCGGGTTATCGCTCTTACCATGTTATCGTGTCTTATCCTGTTGATACCATTGATGGTCGCAAGGAAATCCTTGCCGAGATTCAAATTAGGACTTTGGCCATGAACTTTTGGGCCACCATTGAACATTCCCTTAATTATAAGTATCAGGGAAATTTTCCAGAGGAGATTAAACTTCGCTTGGAAACTACGGCACGCATAGCCTATCAACTTGATGAAGAGATGCGTAAGATACGTGATGATATTCGAGATGCTCAGTTGCTCTTTGATCCAATCAACAGAACTTTGAAAGATAGTGTAGGAAATAGTGATGACACAGATGAAGACCTTTTCTGATAAGATGAAGGTAGCTATTATTGCTAATGGCAAACCCCAAAGCAGGCGTGTTGCCTCAAAACTTTTTAATACCTTTCGAGATGATCCTGATTTTTATTTGACTAAGAAAAATCCTGATGTGATTATCTCTATTGGTGGCGATGGCATGTTGCTATCGTCTTTCCACATGTATGAAAAAGAGCTCTCTCGTGTCCGTTTTGTAGGGATTCACACGGGGCATTTAGGTTTTTATACAGATTACTTGGATAGTGAAGTGGATCAATTAATTGAAACCCTGCGTAAGGATAATGGAGATAAGATTTCCTACCCTCTTTTAAATGTCACATTAACCTTGGCTGATGGGCGTTCTTTCACGTCTATTGCCCTCAATGAAGCAGCAATTAAGCGTAACGAGAAGACTATGGCGGCAGATGTTTGTCTTAATGATGTACTGTTTGAGAGCTTCCGTGGAGATGGGTTATCTGTATCGACGCCTACGGGGTCAACCGCCTACAATAAATCTTTGGGTGGTGCGGTACTTCATCCCACTATTGAAGCCTTGCAGCTGACAGAAATTGCTAGTCTTAATAATCGTGTTTACCGTACCTTAGGTAGTCCACTTATCGTGCCAAAACATGAGAAGATTACTATCTATCCTACTCGAATGGGGAGCTACACTCTGTCGGTTGATAATAAGACCTATACCAACCGTAATGTGAAAAAGGTAGAATTTTCGATTGACCAACGTAAGATTTCTTTTGTTGCTAGTGCTAGTCACACAAGTTTTTGGGAACGGGTCCGTGAATCCTTTATTGGAGACATGGAAGAATGAGATATGAATTTACTGTAGGACGTTCATGTCGAGTTAAAACCTTTTTGAAGGAGCACGATATTTCAAAAGGACTTCTAGCCAAAATTAAGTTTGAGGGTGGTCATATCTGGGTCAATGGTGAGGAGCAGTTTGCGACTTATCCTGTCCATGAGGGAGACGTGGTTGCCATAGAAATTCCTGATGAGGCGCCGCATGAAACATTGAAGCCAATTCCTTTTAACTTGGATATAGTCTATGAGGATGATAACTTCTTGGTGATTAATAAACCCTATGGCTATGCTAGTATTCCAAGTGTTAACCATGATAATACCATGGCTAACTTTGTCAAATATCACTTTGTCAGCAATAATTATCCTAACCAGCGTGTCCATATCGTGACACGTTTGGATAAGGACACATCTGGTCTCATGCTGTTTGCCAAGCATGGTTACGCCCATGCTCGTATGGATAAACAGTTACAACAGAAGTCTATTAAGAAACATTATTATGCCTTGGTTGAAGGTGATACCAAACTTGAGCAGCAGGGTGAAATCATTGCACCGATTGCGCGTGATGTGGATTCCATTATCACACGTCGAGTCCATAAATCGGGAAAATATGCTCACACTAGTTATCGTTTGGTAGGTGATTATGGTAGGGTTAAACTGGTTGATATCAATCTTCATACCGGACGTACGCACCAGATTCGTGTGCACTTTGCCCACTTAGGTTTGCCTCTTTTGGGAGACGACCTTTATGGCGGGTCCCTAGACTACGGTATTAAGCGTCAAGCCTTGCATTGTCATCGCCTTGCATTTATAGATCCTTTCACCAAAAAAGAGATGGTCCATGCATCTTCCTTGACAGATGATTTTGAAACCGTTATCATGAACTTACAAACTAAAAAAGATTGATTGAGGATTTTTTATGCGTAGTCTATTTGGTGAACTTCGTGAAGGTATTTCAGGGAAAGGAGTTAAGATTGTCTTCCCTGAGGGTAACGATGACCGTGTGGTTCGTGCTGCTGCCCGTTTGAAATTTGAAGGATTGGTGGATCCTATTATTTTGGGTGACCCAGTTGAGGTTCACAAAATCTTGAACGATCTTGGCTTTGCAGACTTTAACTATACGATTATTAATCCTGAAACCTATGAAGGTTTTGAGGAAATGGAGGAAAAATTTCTTGAAATTCGTAAGGGAAAAGCAACAGTCGAAGATGCAGAGAAATTGCTTCGTGATGTGAACTATTTCGGTGTTATGCTAGTTAAACTTGGTCTTGCTGATGGAATGGTTTCAGGTGCCATTCACTCAACAGCGGATACGGTACGTCCTGCTCTTCAAATTATCAAAACAAAACCTGGTATTTCTCGTACATCAGGTGTCTTCCTTATGAACCGTGAGGATACCAATCATCGTTTGATGTTTGCCGACTGTGCTATCAATATTGAACCAAATTCTCAAGAATTAGCAGAAATTGCAATTAATACTGCAGAAACAGCTAAAGTTTTTGGTATTGATCCTAAAGTGGCCATGCTTAGCTTCTCAACAAAAGGTTCTGCTAAATCACCAAAAGTTGACAGGGTTGTTCAAGCAACAAATATTGCTAAAGAAATGCGTCCTGACTTGGCTATTGATGGTGAGTTGCAGTTCGATGCAGCATTTGTTCCAGCAACAGCAGCTATTAAGGCTCCAGATAGTGACGTAGCAGGACATGCTAATGTCTTTGTATTCCCTGGTTTGCAGGCCGGAAATATCGGCTATAAGATTGCTCAACGTTTGGGAATGTTTGAGGCTATCGGCCCAATCTTACAAGGTCTTAATAAACCAGTAAACGATCTTTCTCGTGGTGCGAGTGCTGAAGATATTTACAACTTAGCTATTATCACAGCTGCTCAAGCTCTTAATAATTAAAAGCAATAATAAAAGAAAGTCTGGCTAAGTGTCTGGGCTTTTTTATGCAATTTTTGTGATTAAAAATAAATCAATGTAACCTAAAGAGAACCTTTATTGATAAGGAATCGCAGTTGTTCTCGTGTTTACATATGTTATCGAATTGTACAAAATATTCTGATAAAAGCTGTGATGCTTGATTATTTATGCTATAATAAAGTTGTAAAAAATTTTTTTGGAGAAATTTTATGAAAAAAAGCAAATGGTTGGCTCTCGTGGGTGTAGCACTTCTAAGTGTTGGTGCGTTAGCGGCTTGTTCATCTAAATCAAACACTAGCGGAACTACTTATGGTTATATTTACAGTTCGGATCCAGAAACCTTGGATTATATTACATCAAATACTGGACCTACGACAACTGCTGTAACTAACGCTGTAGATGGTCTTATGGAAGCTGATAAATATGGGAACCTTGTTCCTTCAGTAGCTGAAGACTGGTCTGTCTCTCAAGATGGTCTGACCTATACCTATAAAATCCGTAAGGGTGTTAAATGGTATACTTCAGATGGTGAAGAGTATGCTGATGTGACTGCCAAGGACTTTGTAACTGGTCTTAAGCATGCTGCGGATGCCAAAGCTGGGGCTCTTTATTTGGTACAAGATTCTATTGCTGGATTGTCTGACTATCTCTCTGGTGCCAATAAAGATTTCTCGAATGTGGGTGTCAAGGCAATTGATGACTATACTTTGCAGTACACGCTTAAGAAACCAGAACCATACTGGAACTCTAAGACAACCTATAGTTTGCTTTTCCCAGTAAATGGAGACTTCCTCAAGAATAAAGGAAAAGATTTTGGTAAATCAACAGACCCAACCTCTATCCTTTATAATGGACCTTTCCTTCTCAAATCTTTGACAGCTAAATCTTCAATTGAGTTGACTAAGAATGAAAATTATTGGGACAAGAAAAATGTTCACTTTGATGCTATCAAATTGACGTATGATGATGGTTCGGATCAAGAGGCTCAAGAACGTGGTTTCACTGATGGTGCTTATAATATTGCTCGTGTCTTCCCAACGAGTTCAAACTATGCTTCTGTAGAGAAGAAATATAAAGACAATATTTATTACACAGCAGCAGGTGCGTCTACATCAGCTATTGGTGTTAATATTGACCGTCAAAGTTACAAATACACTGCTAAAAAGACTGACGCTGAAAAGTCTTCAACGAAAAAAGCTCTTTTGAATAAAGACTTCCGTCAATCAATTAACTTTGCTATTGACCGTACGGTATATCAATCACAAGTCAATGGTAAGGATGGATCAGCTAAAGCTATTCGAAATCTCTTTGTTCCTTCTGACTTCGTTAGTGCAGGTAATAAGACCTTCGGAGATCTTGTTACTGAAAAGATGAGTTCATATGGGGATGAATGGTCAGGTGTGAATTTTGCTGATAGTCAAGATGGCCTCTACAATGCAGAAAAAGCTAAGACTGAGTTTGCCAAAGCTAAGGATGCTCTCCAAGCAGATGGTGTTCAATTTCCAATTCATTTGGACCTTCCAGTTGACCAAAGCTCTAAACTTAATGTTACCCAAGCCCAATCTTTGAAACAAACCATTGAAAAATCATTGGGAAATGACAATGTGGTGATCGATATTAACCAATTGTCATCTGATGATATGCAAAATGCAACACTTAATGCAGCCAACGCAGCAGCAGAAGATTGGGATATTTCAAATGGTGTTATTTGGAGTCCAGACTATCAAGACCCATCAACTTATCTTGATATCTTCAAAACAACATCAAGTGAAAACACTAAGACTTTCATGGGTTATGATGATCCAAATAATGCGGCAGCAGCCCAAGTAGGACTCAAAGACTATGATGCCTTGCTTGATTCTGCAGCTTCAGAAACAAGTGACCTCAATGTTCGTTACGACCGTTATGCTCAAGCTCAAGCATGGTTGGAGGACAGCTCGCTTGTGATTCCATTGACTGTTGGTAATGGTGCTGCACCAGTTATCTCACGCTTGGCACCGTTTACCGGTGCTAGCATGCAGGTGGGAGATAAAAACTCATCAGACTACTTCAAATATGTGAAACCACAAGAAAAAGTAGTTACTAAGAAAGAATATGAACAAAGTCGTGAAAAATGGCTTAAAGAAAAGAAAGCATCTAACGAAAAAGCTCAAAAAGATCTTGAGAAACACGTTAAATAAAAGGACGATGGAACTTTCTCATTTGATTGGGAAAGTTCTTTTGGAATTAAAGGAAGAGACATGAAAAAATACATTTTATTGAGAACCCTCCGTTCTCTATTGTCAATATTTGTCGTGACGGCCTTGACCTACACGATTATCTATACCATGGTGCCGAGGCGTCTGATTTTCAGACAGGACCCTAACTACAATAAGATTGCAAAAACAGCTGATTCTAAGGCGAACTATGAAAATACAATCTTTGAACGTATGGGTTACATTGATTACTATGACACCAAGGAGTTGCAGGAGAAAGCCAGCACACTTGATAAGTTGGTAACAACTAAGCCAACAAAAGCCAATAAAGCTATCTACCAAAAATATGTGGATAGTTTGGGACATGGCTGGCGTTTGCATCAGTTTAAGCAAAGTAAGCAGTTCTATGCGACACGTGATGTACCAGTGCTTGAACGTGTGTTTGAATTCTACACGCACCTCTTTGAATTTGACAATACTGGATGGGTTAAAGATAAAACGAATCCAAACTTGAAGCGTTACATCCATATTGAAAATGATCCAGCTATTGGTTGGTCAGTTGTTGGTTCAGGGACTAAGCACAAATATTTGCTTTACTTTAACAGTCAGTTCCCATTTGTTCACCAAAACTTTGTTAAGATGAATCTTGGAACTTCATACCCAACTTATGCTGAGCAAGGTGTTCTTGATGTTATTACCCAAGGTCAAGGACAAACACAAAGCTCTGAGGTCACCTTCCCTACTGGTAAGAAAATATCTTCAGTAGATATCTATTCTCGTACTTATAAATCACCTAGTCAGGCTGACGCTAGAGATCGTTCTTACTATGGTGATGATCCGTACACATCTACTAAGAGTCGCTATCAATACCCATCAATGGTGACAAGCTCTGCCATTGCTGGTTTGATTGGTTTGGTCTTGTCTTACGCCTTGGCGATTCCATTAGGTTCATACATGGCACGCTTTAAAAACACACTCTTTGACAGTGTGTCAACAGGTGTCTTAACTTTCTTGCTTTCTCTACCAACGATTGCCTTGGTATATATCATTCGCTTGATTGGTTCTGAGATTGGTCTTCCGGATTCTTTCCCTATCTTGGGTGCGGGTGACTGGCGTTCTTACGTCTTGCCATCTGTTATTCTCGGTCTCTTGTCAACACCAGGTCTTGCGATTTGGATCCGTCGTTACATGATTGACTTGCAATCACAAGACTTCGTTCGTTTTGCACGTGCCAAAGGATTGTCAGAACAAGAAATTTCGAACAGGCACATTTTCAAGAATGCTATGGTTTCCTTGATTTCAGGAATTCCAGCATCTATTGTTGGGGTTATCACAGGGGCAACCTTGACAGAAACAATCTTCGCCTACCCTGGTATGGGTAAAATGTTGATCGACTCTGTTCGTGCTTCTAATAATGCTATGGTCGTTGGTCTGGTATTTATTTTCACAGCCCTCACCATCTTCTCATTGCTTGTGGGTGATATCCTTATGACTATTATTGACCCACGTATCAAATTGACATCTAAAGGAGGTAAGTAATGGCTTCAATTGATAAAAGTAAGTTCCAATTTGTAAAGCGCGATGATTTTGCCTCTGAAACAATTGATGCACCGGCTTACTCATACTGGAAATCAGTGATGCGTCAATTTTTTAAAAAGAAATCAACAGTTGTCATGTTAGGTATCTTGATTGCCATTGTTTTGATGAGTTTCATCTACCCAATGTTTTCTAAATTTGACTTCAATGATGTCTCAAAAGTAAATGATTTCAGTTTGCGTTATGTACATCCAAACGCTCAATACTGGTTCGGTACTGACAGTAATGGTAAGTCTCTATTTGACAGTGTTTGGTTCGGAGCTCGTAATTCTATCCTTATTGCTGTTATCGCTACCTTCCTTAATGTTATAATTGGTTTGCTTGTAGGTGCTGTTTGGGGAATTTCTAAGACCTTCGATATGATTATGATGGAAATCTACAACATCATCTCAAATATTCCTGACCTCCTTGTGGTTATCGTCTTGACTTACTCATTGGGTTCTGGTTTCTGGAATATGATTTTTGCCATGACTGTTACAGGGTGGATTGGTATTGCCTATACTATCCGTATTCAAATCATGCGTTACCGTGATTTGGAGTATAACTTGGCTTCTCGTACTTTGGGAACACCAACTGCTAAGATCGTGGTTAAAAATATCATGCCACAACTTGTGTCAGTTATCGTAACCATGGCTAGTCAACTTTTGCCAGGATTTATCTCTTATGAGGCCTTTCTTTCATACTTTGGTTTGGGACTTCCCGTTACTACGCCTAGTCTTGGTCGTTTGATTTCAGACTATGCACAGAACGTTACAGTCAATGCTTATCTCTTCTGGATTCCATTGACTACCTTGATCCTCGTTTCCCTTGCCCTCTTTATTGTCGGTCAAAACTTGGCGGATGCCAGCGACCCACGTACGCATAGATAGGAGTCCAATATGACAGAAAATAAAAATGTAATATTATCGGCTCGCGATATCGTCGTGGAGTTTGACGTTCGTGACCGTGTTTTGACAGCTATTCGAGGAGTGTCCCTTGATTTGGTTGAAGGTGAAGTTTTAGCCTTGGTTGGTGAGTCTGGTTCAGGTAAATCAGTATTGACTAAGACTTTCACAGGGATGCTTGAAGAAAATGGTCGTGTAGCTAGCGGTTCTATTGATTATCGTGGTCAAGATTTGACCAAGCTTAAGAGTCACCAAGATTGGGCACCTATTCGTGGGGCTAAGATTGCGACTATCTTCCAAGATCCTATGACCAGTCTTGACCCAATTAAGACTATCGGAAGTCAAATTGTTGAAGTTATTGTCAAGCACCAAAGCAAATCGGCCAAGGAAGCTAAACAAATGGCAATTGATTACATGGACAAGGTTGGTATTCCGGATGCTGAAAAACGTTTCAACGAATATCCTTTCCAATACTCTGGTGGGATGCGTCAACGTATCGTTATTGCCATTGCCTTAGCTTGTCGTCCTGATGTCCTTATCTGTGACGAACCAACAACTGCCCTTGATGTGACCATTCAAGCTCAAATCATTGACCTCTTGAAATCTCTCAAAGAGGAGTACGGTTTCTCAGTGATTTTCATTACCCATGACCTTGGTGTGGTAGCAAGTATTGCTGACAAGGTTGCTGTTATGTATGCTGGTGAAATCATTGAGTACGCAACTGTTGAGGAAATTTTCTATGAGCCTTGTCACCCATACACGTGGAGCTTGCTTTCAAGCTTACCACAGTTGGCTGACGATAAGGGTGAGCTTTTCTCAATTCCAGGGACACCACCATCACTTTATACACCGGTTGTTGGAGATGCCTTTGCCTTGCGTTCAGACTATGCTATGCAAATTGACTTTGAGGAAAAAGCACCACAATTCCAAGTTTCAGATACTCACTGGGCTAAGACCTGGCTCTTACATGAGGATGCACCAAAAGTTGAAAAACCTGCGGTTATCCAAAATCTACATGAAAAAATCCGTGCTAATATGGGATTTGCACATTTAGGAGATGAGGAGGAAGGCAATGCCTGAGAAGTTAGTTGAAGTAAAAGATGTGGAGATTTCCTTCGGTGAAGGAAGCAAGAAATTCGTTGCTGTCCACAATGCTAATTTTTTCATCAACAAGGGTGAAACCTTTTCCCTCGTTGGTGAGTCTGGTAGTGGTAAAACCACAATCGGTCGTGCCATTATTGGTTTAAATGATACAAGTAATGGTGAGATTATTTTTGATGGTAAGAAAATCAATGGACACTTATCTAACTCTGAGAAAAACGACCTTATTCGTCGTATTCAGATGATTTTCCAAGACCCTGCGGCTAGTTTGAATGAACGTGCAACAGTTGATTATATCTTGTCTGAGGGCTTGCATAACTTCCATCTCTATAAAGATGAGGAAGATCGTAAAGCTAAAATCAAGGAAATCATCAAAGAAGTGGGACTTCTTGAGGAGCACTTGACACGTTACCCTCACGAATTTTCTGGGGGGCAACGTCAACGTATTGGGATTGCGCGTTCCTTGGTTATGCAACCTGACTTGGTCATCGCTGACGAACCAATCTCAGCCCTTGACGTGTCAGTCCGTGCCCAAGTCCTGAACTTGCTTAAGAAATTCCAAAAAGAGTTGGGATTGACCTATCTCTTTATCGCTCACGACTTGTCAGTGGTCCGTTTCATTTCTGACCGTATCGCTGTTATCTATAAGGGGACAATCGTGGAAGTTGCTGAGACAGAAGAACTCTACAACAATCCTATCCACCCTTACACCAAGTCACTCTTGTCTGCTGTTCCTATTCCAGATCCAATCTTGGAACGTAAGAAGGTCTTGAAGGTTTATGATCCAAACCAACACGACTATTCGTTTGATAAACCAGAAATGGTGGAAGTACGTCCAGGTCACTTCGTTTGGGGTAACAAGAAAGAAATTGAGACTTATCGTAAAGAACAAAGTAAGTAAGTCTTTTCAATGCAAAAAAAATCGTGTTCCAAAAGGAACACGGTTTTTCTTTAGTCCAAATTTAAGCGCTTTGTCATGATATAGTAGGTACCAAAGTAACTTGCTGCGATGAGAATGAGAGATTGAACTAGACTAAAGATATATGACGAGTTATTAATTATAGTATTTGTTGCATTTCCGGTCAAGGATGCACCGATTCCAAAGAAGAAACCAATAAAGAATAGGATAGCCTGAATGGCAAAATAGGCGACAAATCCCATAAGAACTTTGTTATTATTAAAGAGGTTTCCGATACTGATACAGAGGTAATAGAATAGGATACTGCCAATTGTTCCTAAAATTGTAGTAGGGATGAAGAGATAGAGGGCTCCCATTTCTTTTAAGATTTGACCAAAGTAGCTGGTAGTCAGTAGGATATCTTTCATATCAAGGTTGAAAGTGGCTATAATGCCAATTGAAGCGAGTACAACGAGAGATGAAATCGTATCTAAAATAAAAGCTGCCAAAAGTTTAGACAAGATTAATTGGTGCGCTGAAACAGGAAGCGTGTTGCTTAGGTAGCCTTCTCGTCCAAAGACGCTAGTCGCAAAGCGTTTGATAATGAGAACAATGGTTGCGATATAGATGGTTCCCCAAACAACAATGGTAGCAATCACAATCAGTGTAAAGAAAGCCATAAACAGTAAGCTTGGTTCCTTGTGGCTGTGTTCAAAGGTGACCGTTAATTTTTGAAGCATTAAGCCCAAAGGTATGGACAGTAGGATGGCAATCCCATAGATGCCAAGATACCACTTGCGGACTGATTGTAATTCATACTTAACTAATTTCCAAAACATGCTCATACCTCCTAATTGTGGAACATCTCTCTAAAGAGTTTGTCGATAGATTTGCCATGGGCTTGACGGATATTATCAGCATCACCCTGAAGTTCAATCTGACCATATTTTAGGAAGACAACTTCATCTAGGACAGATTCAATATCTGCAATCAAATGGGTTGAAATAATAACAGAAGCATCTTCAGAGTACTGGTTGATGATAGTTTTAAGGATATAGTCACGTGATGCGGGATCGACCCCACCGATAGGTTCATCAAGGAGATAGAGTTTAGCCTCACGACTCATAACCAAAATCAACTGAACTTTTTCTTTGTTACCTTTTGAAAGGTCTTTAAGGCGCAAATCAGGCTGTAGCTTTAAATCCTCCAAGAGTTGCAAGGCAAGAGGATAGCGGAAGTCAGTATAGAAATCTTGGAAGAAGTCCAAGTAGTATTGGATAGTCTTACTTTCATCCAAATAAGTTGTATCGGGTAGATATGCCACTTGAGCTTTAGTGATAGGTGATGGCTGAAATCCATTAATAGTTACTAAACCAGAAGTTGGTTGGAGGAGGCCATTCAAAATCTTGATGAGAGTTGTTTTACCACTACCGTTTGGTCCTAAGAGACCAATGATTTTACCAGAAGGAATGGACATGGTCACATCTCTAAGGGCTGGAATACCATTATAGGTCTTGGTGAGATTTGTTAGAGTTACAATATCAGTCATCGGTCTATAAGTCCTTTCCTGTTTGTTCAATGTAGTTAGTAATGATAGCTTTGATTTCAGGTGAGCTAAAACCAATGGCTGCCATCTCAGTGACAAAGTTTTTCATGAGACTTTGGGCAATCTCGTGCCGTTTTTGATCAATAAGTTTTTCATCTTCGGTAACAAAGCGGCCAGAGGTACGGGCAGAATAGACCAGCCCCTCTTTTTCAAGTTCTTGGAAGGCTCTTTGTACGGTGTTGGGATTGACCCCGGCTTCCTGAGCAAATTCCCTTACAGGTAGGAGTTGTTGTCCCATGCTCAATTCCTTGGAAGCTATCTTCAGTTTTACACGATAGGCGATTTGGAGATAGATTGGCGATTTTTCATCAAATGTCCAAGCCATAAAAGACTCCTTTCTAAAAGTATAATAGTATTATTTTTGTACTACAGTAATGATACAACTAAAACGATGAATTTGCAAGTAAAATGCTATATTTTCTCTAATTTCTTTAGCTTTTCCCTAACTTATATCCTTATTTTTGGTACAATAGGGGCAAGTATATTCGACCTGAAGGGAGTTTATTTTGAATATTTTAGCGACAGATATGGATGGTACTTTTTTGGACCACCTTGGTTCCTATGATAAGGCACGTTTAGATAAGCTTTTGGATGCTTGTGAAGCTAAAGATTATGTCTTTACAGTAGCTTCTGGTCGAGCTCTCTTGGCTTTGGAGGAGCTTTTTGATGGATTTGTGGACCGCATTGCGATTATTGCGGAAAATGGTGCCTTGGTTCAGTATAAGGGTGAAGTCTTGTTTGAGTCCAAGCTAGAACCTAAGGATTATTTGCAAATTGCTGACACGACTTTAGCCCTGCCAACTTGCGAGGGGATTCTCTTGTCAGGCCGTCGTGGTGCCTATGCACCAAACGATGCAGATCCAGCCTATCTTAAGGCCATGAAACGTTACTATGAAAATGTTATGGCAACGGACCTTGAAGCGGTCACAGATGATATTTTCAAGGTAACTGCTAAGTTCCAAGGGGATACCATTATGGACCGTGGTGACTACCTCAACACAATCTTTGAGGATATGACAGCAGTGACAACTGGCTTTGATTCCATGGATATCATTCTTAAAGGTGTGGACAAGGGCTTTGGTCTCTACCATCTTTGTCAAAAGTTGGGATGCCAGGATTCAGATGTTGTAGCCTTTGGTGATAATCTCAATGATATGGAGATGCTGACCTTTGCAGGGCGTGCGGTTGCTACGGAAAATGCGCGCAATGAGATTAAGGCAGTAGCTGATGAAGTGATTGGTCACCATAAAGACGGGGCAGTCTTTGACTACATGGAAGGATTGGTGGGATCAGATGTCTGAGATTAAATTACTAGCCTTGGACCTAGATGGGACCCTCTTTACCAAGGATAAGCAAGTAACAGCTGAAAATAGAGCTGCTCTGAAGTCGGCAGAAGCTGAGGGAGTTCATGTGGTCATTACGACTGGTCGTCCTCTGCCAGCTATTACTCATATCTTGGAAGATTTGGGCTTGTTGGATGATAAGCACTATAGTGTGACCTTCAATGGTGGCTTGGTTCAGCGTAATAATGGGGATATCCTCATAAAGAAAGAGATGAGTCGAGAAGATTTAAAGCAGATTTATGCTGTATTTGAACCTCTAGGGCTCCCTATGGATGTTATCAGTGATGGCATTGTCTATGGTGTTCCGAGTAAAAGCAATCATTCTCTCTATCGTCAGGCTAATCCTACCTTGACCTTCGTTGATGTGGAGAGTATTGATGACATTCCTGAAAATATCGTCTATAATAAGGTAGTTACGGTCTGTGAGGAAGCATTTTTGGATGTCCAAATTGAAAAACTACCTAAACAGCTATATCAGAATTTTGAAGTTTTTAAGTCTCGTGAGATTATCCTTGAGGTCATGCCGAAAGGAGTTCATAAAGCTGTAGGCTTGAAACTTTTGTCTGATTATCTTACCCTTGATAAAAGTCAGGTTATGGCTATGGGAGACGAGGAAAATGACTTGACCATGTTGGAGTGGGCTGGTCTTGGTGTGGCTATGGTAAATGCTGTTCCTAAGGCTAAGGCTGTTGCTAAGGCTGTAACGACAAAAACTAATGAGGAATCTGGAGTGGCTGAGGCCATCCACAAATATATTCTAGAGAAATAAGGAGAACCAAATGGGTCTATTTGATCGATTATTTGGACAAGAGGAAAACCAGTCACAAGAAACTGTAGCAAATCAGAAATTTTCAGAAACTGAGGCTCTTGATAATCAAGACTTGTCAACAAGTGAAGGAACAAGTGAAAGTCAAGCAGAACAGCTCAGTGAGTCAGAGACTCAAGTAGAAGAGATTTCGTCTACAGAATCTGTTGAAGAAAGCGAATCTACAGTGACAGAAGAAAGCCAAGTAACTGTGGATAACCACTTTGCGGATGTCATGGCTGATTACTATGCTAAAAAGGCTCAGGTAGCTGCTGCTGCAGAAAAAGGTGAAACAGTTACTTTTGAGGCTGTTCAAACCCGTAAAGTTGAGGAAAAGCCTGAAGAAGTTCAGGCTTCAAAAACTGAAACAGAACAAGAAAAATATAATCGTACCCTTAAGAAGACGCGTACAGGTTTTGCTGCCCGCCTGAATGAATTCTTTGCGAATTTCCGTCGTGTTGATGAGGAGTTCTTCGAAGAATTGGAAGAAATGCTGATTCTTTCCGATGTAGGTGTTAATGTTGCAACGCAATTGACAGAAGACTTACGCTATGAAGCTCGACTTGAGAATGTCAAAAAGACTGAGGATTTGCAACGCTTGATTATTGAAAAACTTGTGGATATCTACGAGAAGGACGATATTTACAAGGAGCATATTAATTTCCAAGATGGTTTGACAGTTATGCTTTTTGTTGGTGTTAATGGGGTTGGTAAAACGACTTCTATTGGTAAGTTGGCACATAAATACAAACAAGAAGGCAAAAAAGTCATGCTGATTGCTGCTGATACCTTCCGTGCGGGAGCTGTTGCGCAATTGGTTGAATGGGGACATCGTGTTGATGTGCCAGTAGTGACTGGTGCTGAAAAGGCTGACCCAGCTTCAGTGGTCTTTGACGGTATGGAAAAGGCTCTTGCTGAAGGTGTTGATGTTCTTATGATCGATACTGCGGGTCGCTTACAAAACAAAGACAACCTCATGGCAGAGCTTGAAAAAATCGGCCGTATTATCAAGCGTGTGGTGCCAGAAGCACCTCATGAAACCCTCTTGGCTTTGGATGCCTCAACAGGTCAAAATGCCCTTAGTCAGGCTAAGGAATTTTCAAAAATTACACCTCTTACAGGTCTTGTTTTAACCAAGTTGGATGGTAGTGCCAAGGGTGGTGTGGTTCTAGCCATTCGCCAAGAGTTGGATATTCCAGTTAAGTTAATTGGTTTTGGTGAGAAAATTGACGACATTGGGGAGTTCCATTCAGAAGAATTCATGCAAGGTCTCTTGACTGGATTGGTTTAAAAAGAGTGAGTACTGGGAAAAGAGATTCACTCTTTTTAATGGTGTCCTCACCTTGAAAAAAGTCGCTTTTATTGATAAAATAGTAAGAAATACGACTGCTTTGAAAAGTGAGCTGTAACTTAATCACTGAACAACCCCTAAGCCATAAAAAGAGATGATTTACTTCTCTTTTTTAAGGTGAGTCATAAGAAGAATTTTAATCTTAGTTTAAGGAGAAGACATGTCTGAACGTGGACTTTTAATTGTTTTTTCAGGGCCTTCTGGTGTCGGAAAAGGAACTGTTCGTCAGGAGATTTTTTCAACACCTGACCACAAATTTGAATACTCGGTATCGATGACCACACGTGCTCAACGTCCTGGTGAAGTTGATGGAAAGGATTATTTCTTCCGTTCGCGTGAGGAATTCGAAGAGCTTATTCGTAATGGTCAAATGTTGGAATATGCTGAGTATGTGGGCAACTACTACGGAACACCCTTGACCTATGTCAATGAAACCTTGGATAAAGGGATTGATGTTTTCCTTGAAATCGAGGTTCAAGGGGCCCTACAGGTTAAGAAAAAGGTTCCAGATGCTGTCTTTATCTTTTTGACACCACCAGATTTGAACGAACTTGAAGAACGTTTAGTTGGCCGTGGAACGGATTCTGAAGAAGTTATTGCCCAACGTATTGAACGTGCGCGTGAAGAGATTGCTCTCATGAGCGAATACGATTATGCCATTGTCAATGATGAGGTGCCTTTGGCTGCCGAGCGTGTGAAGCGTGTTATTGAAGCGGAACACTTCCGAGTTGACCGTGTGATTGGTCATTATCGTAATATGATTTCAGACAAGAAATTATCAGATAAATAAATTAGAAATAGGTATAGAATTATGATGTTGAAACCCTCTATTGATAAACTTTTGGATAAAGTGCCTTCAAAATATTCATTAGTTATTTTGCAAGCAAAACGTGCCCATGAATTGGCAGCTGGTGCTGAACCTACTCAAGAATTTTCGGCTGTAAAATCTACGCTTCAAGCCCTTGAAGAAATTGAATCTGGTAATGTCACTATCCACCCAGATCCAGAAGCTAAACGTGAATTGGCACGTTTGAAAGTTATCCAAGCGCGTCTTGCTGCTGAGGAAGAAGAACGTAAAATCAAAGAACAAATCGCTAAAGAAAAAGAAGAAGGCGATAAAATCTAAAATCAAAGTCTTGCTTTGGTTTACAAGGATAGGAGGAGCTGAGGCATAGTGTCTCAGCTTCCTTCTTTATGATGAATATCACTAGCTCAGGATTTCTGGAGCTTAGGAAATCGCTGGTCCAAAGGTGAAGAGAGGAGATATATGGTGTTAGTTGCACAAATAATTGTAGATGTTCCTCTGATGCAGACGGACAGGCCTTATAGTTACCTTGTACCCGAATCCATGCAGGGGCAAATTGCCATCGGCATGAGGATTCATGTGCCTTTTGGTAAAGGAAATCGTCTCTTGCAAGGGTTTGTTATTGGCTTTGGAGAGCAAGAAAATGTAAGAAAGCTGCCAGACTTGAAGTCAATTGCGGAACTTTTGGATTATGAACCAGTCCTTAATCAGGATCAGCTGGATTTGGCTGACCAAATGCGACACACGGTTTTTTCCTATAAGATTTCCATCTTGAAGTCTATGCTTCCGGGTCTCCTTAATTCACAGTATGACAAAGTTATCATGGCAACTGATAAACTGAGCGAAGAGGAGAGGGACATTTTTCTTCAGGGGCGAGATCATATTCTCTTCTCCCAATTGTCGAAGGAACAAGGTCAAGCTATTCCGCGTCTGGTGGAATCTGGTCGCGTAACGGTTGATTACATTGCTAAGGATAAACAAAATATAAAAACGGAGAAGCATTATAGTGTTCAAAGGGGCATTTTAGAGACTTTGGATATTTCGCAACGAGCCAAGAAACGGATGGAGCTGCGCGACTTCTTGTTAGAAAAGAATGAGTCTGGAAAGTTGGTAGACCTGCACAAACTTTTTTCTCGAGATGTGGTGAAGTTTTTCATTCGGACTGGAGCTCTATCTATCACTGAAGTTGAGGTCAATCGTGCTGATAGCTACTTTGAAAAGGTAGAGAAGACGGATTTTCTAGAGCTTAATACTCAGCAGGCATATGCTGTTGAAGTAATGACAGGTCAGATTGGTCATGGTGGGAAGCCGTTCTTGTTGGAAGGAGTGACGGGGTCAGGTAAGACTGAGGTTTACCTACATCTCATTGAGAGAACCTTGGCTATGGGGAAAACGGCTATTGTCTTGGTTCCAGAAATTTCTCTGACGCCACAAATGACCAATCGTTTTATCTCCCGTTTTGGTGACTTAGTAGCAATCATGCATTCAGGTTTGTCAGACGGTGAGAAATTTGACGAGTGGCGTAAGGTTAGGTCTGGTCAGGCCAAGGTTGTCGTAGGAGCGCGTTCGGCTATCTTTGCTCCTTTGGAAAATATTGGGGCTATCATTATCGATGAGGAGCATGAGGCTACTTATAAACAAGAGTCCAATCCTCGTTACCATGCTAGAGATGTGGCCTTGCTTAGGGCTAAGAGTCATGGAGCTGTGCTTGTACTTGGGTCAGCTACGCCTTCTATTGAGTCGCGAGCGAGGGCTCAGAAAGGGGTCTACCATTTTCTTGAGTTGACGGAGAGGGCCAATCCTAAGGCTAAAATTCCGCAGGTGGAAGTGGTGGACTTTAAGGACTTTGTAGGTCGACAAGAGGCGAGTGATTTTACGCCCCCTCTCTTAGAGAAAATCCGAGAACGCTTGGCACGTAAGGAACAAGTCGTGCTAATGTTGAACCGTCGTGGCTATTCCTCTTTTGTCATGTGTCGTGACTGTGGCTATGTGGATGATTGTCCGAACTGTGATATTTCACTGACTTTGCATATGGATACTAAGACCATGAATTGTCACTATTGTGATTTTCAAAAAGCTATTCCTCATGTTTGTCCCAACTGTCAGAGTCGCCAGATTCGCTATTATGGGACTGGAACACAGAAGGCTTATGATCAATTGACGGAACTTTTGCCAGAAGCCAGAGTGATTCGTATGGATGTTGATACTACACGTAAAAAAGGCGCTCACGAGAAGCTCCTAGAGACTTTTGGAAGTGGCCAGGCTGATATTCTGCTAGGAACCCAAATGATTGCCAAGGGCTTGGATTTTCCCAATGTTACCTTGGTAGGGGTCTTAAATGCGGATACGTCGCTAAATTTGCCAGATTTTCGTTCGGCTGAGCGTACCTTCCAGCTTTTGACACAAGTGGCTGGTCGTGCTGGTCGTGCTGACAAGGAAGGGGAAGTTATTATTCAAACCTATAATCCTAGTCATTATGCCATTCGTTTTGCACAGCAACAGGATTATGAGGGATTCTATGCCTATGAGATGGCGATTCGACGTCAGTTGGCCTACCCGCCATATTTTTATACGGTAGGGATCACTCTTTCCCACAAGGATGAAGAGTTTGTAATCCGTAAGAGCTATGATGTCATGGCTTATTTAAGAGAACACTTGTCGGACAAGGTGACTTTCTTGGGACCAACACCAAAACCTATTGCCCGAACACATAACCTTTATCATTATCAGATTATTATCAAATATCGTTTTGAGGATAGCTTGGAAGAGACGCTTAATAAGATCCTCGATATGACTCAGGAACCTGAAAATAAGGATCTGCGTTTGATTATCGACCATGAGCCTCAGAATTTTACCTAATTTAGAAAAGGAAGAATATGACAAAAATAGTATTTATGGGAACGCCGGCCTTTTCAGCGACAGTGCTGGAGGGACTTTTGACAGATGAGCGTTACGACATTGTCGCTGTTGTCACACAGCCAGATCGTGCTGTCGGCCGTAAAAAAGAAATCCGCATGACACCGGTCAAGGAAGTAGCCTTGGCGCATGACTTGCCAATCTATCAACCTGAAAAGTTGTCAGGTTCTGAGGAAATGGCACAACTTATGTCACTTGGTGCTGATGGGATTGTTACTGCGGCTTATGGACAATTTTTGCCAAGTAAGTTGCTTGATAGCATGGATTTTGCGGTGAATGTTCACGCATCGCTCTTGCCAAAATATCGTGGTGGTGCACCTATCCATTATGCCATTATCAATGGTGATGCAGAAGCAGGTGTGACAATTATGGAAATGGTCAAGGAAATGGACGCTGGTGACATGGTCAGCCAAAAGGCCTTGCCAATTCTGGACCAAGATAATGTCGGTACTATGTTTGAAAAATTGGCAGTTTTGGGTCGTGACCTATTGCTTGAAACCTTGCCTGCCTACATTGCTGGAGAAATCAAACCTGTTCCTCAAGATGTCAGCCAGGTAACGTTTTCACCAAACATTAGCCCAGAAGAGGAACGCCTTGATTGGAATAAGTCGGCTCGTGACATCTTTAATCAAATTCGTGGCATGTACCCATGGCCTGTGGCACATACTTTGCTTGATGGTAAACGTTTCAAAATTTATGAAGGAGACTTAGTAGAAGGGCAAGGACAGGCTGGTCATATTATCGAAAAAACTAAGAAGAGTTTGGTCGTTGCGACTGGTCAGGGGGCTATTTCACTTAAGAGTGTTCAGCCTGCAGGTAAACCTCGTATGGCTATTGCTGATTTCCTTAATGGAGTTGGTCGCAATCTTGAAGTAGGTGATGCATTTGGCCAATGATTGGAAAAAAACAGCCCGTGGACAGGCACTTGAAGTCTTAGAAGAAGTCTTCCAAGAAGGGGCTTACTCAAATATTGCTCTCAATGCACATCTGAGCAAGTCATATTTGACTGATAAAGACAAGGCCTTGGTGACGGAAATTGTTTATGGGACCGTAGCTCGTAAGATTACTTTGGAGTGGATTTTAGCCCATGTCATCGAGGACCGAGATAAGCTTGAACCTTGGGTCTACGACCTCTTGCTTTTGAGTCTATACCAGTTGGCCTATTTAGATAAGATTCCAGCCCATGCGGTGGTTAACGATGCCGTTTCTATTGCCAAAAATCGTGGCAATAAAAAAGGAGCCGAGAAGCTGGTGAATGCAGTTCTTCGTAAACTATCTATCCAGCCATTGCCAGATCCAAGCGAGATTAAACGTGTCAATAAACGCTATTCTGTTCAATATTCCCTACCTGTATGGTTGGTGAAAAAGCTTATTGACCAGTATGGGGAAAAGCGAGCCCTTGCTATTTTTCAAAGTCTCTTTGTTAGAAATAAGGCTAGTGTGCGTGTAACGGATGCGTCACGTTTGGAAGAGATTGCGGAGGCCACTGGAGCAGAGCGTTCAGATTTGTCACCAGTCGGGCTTGTTAAATCTTCGGGTTATTTTGCTGGGACTGATTATTTTAAAGAGGGCTTATTGACCATTCAGGATGAGACTAGTCAGCTAGTTGCACCAACTTTAGGAATTCAAGGTATGGAAGAAATTCTGGATGCTTGTGCAGCACCTGGTGGTAAGACGGTACATATGGCCTCTTATTTGACGAGTGGACATGTGACGGCGCTTGACCTCTATGATCATAAGCTTGTCCTTATCGAAGAAAACGCACAGCGTCTTGGTCTAGCTGATAAGGTTAAGACTCAGAAACTGGATGCTAGTCAGGTGCATCAAGTCTTTCCGACTGATAGTTTTGACAAGATTTTAGTGGATGCTCCTTGCTCAGGGATTGGTCTTATTCGTCGAAAACCAGACATCAAATACAATAAGGATCTCCAAGACTTTGAATCCCTCAAGTCTGTGCAATTGGATATCTTATCCAGTGTTTGTCAAACCCTACGAAAAGGTGGTATAATAACCTATAGTACTTGCACCATCATAGCAGAAGAAAATCAAGAGGTGATTCAAGCCTTTCTTGAGAGCCATCCTGATTTTGAGCAAGTTGCCTTGGATCATCCATGCAAGGACATCGTGGTCAATGGCTGTTTGGCTATTACCCCCGAACAGTATCTAACTGATGGTTTTTTTATCGCTCAGTTGCGTAAGAAGGTCTAGGGTTACAGAGGAGGAAACACTGACGCAAGTCAGAAAGAAAATTATGGAAATATCATTATTAACAGACATTGGCCAAAAACGGTCAAACAATCAAGATTTTGTTAATAAATTTGTCAACAAGGCTGGTGTTACACTTGTCATTGTTGCAGATGGAATGGGTGGACACCGTGCTGGAAATATTGCCAGTGAGATGTCAGTAACTGACCTTGGTCGTGACTGGATTAACACTGATCTACGTGAGTTGAGCCATATTCGTGATTGGATGATTGCTGCCATCGATGAAGAAAATCGTAAAATCTATGAGCTTGGTCAAAATGAAGAATATAAAGGAATGGGAACAACTATCGAGGTTCTTGCCTTAGTTGATAATGCTGTGATTTTCGCTCATGTTGGGGATTCACGTATTTCCCTTATCCGTAATGGTGAGTATAAGCAATTAACGAACGATCACTCCTTGGTTAATGCTCTTATCAAGGCTGGTCAGTTGACAGAAGAAGAAGCAGCAGTTCACCCACAACGTAATATTATTACGCAATCTATAGGGCAAGCTGCTCCAGTTGAAGCAGATCTTGGTGTTCAACAATTGGAACCGGGAGATTATATTTTGGCCAATTCAGATGGATTGACTAATATGATTTCAATTGAACAGATTATTCATATTGTTAACAGTCCTGGTTTCGTCGAAGAAAAAACCAGTCGTTTAGTTGCCGCTGCCAATGAGGCCGGTGGTTATGATAATATTACCGTTGCTCTCATCAAAGTAGAAAGTGAGGAAGGATAATGATCCAAGTTGGCAAATTGTTTGCTGGACGTTATCGAATCCTTAAGTCTATCGGACGTGGCGGTATGGCGGATGTTTATCTGGCTAACGACCTGATTCTGGATAATGAAAGTGTAGCTATTAAGGTGCTACGTACCAATTATCAAACTGATCAGGTTGCTGTGGCGCGTTTCCAGCGTGAAGCGCGTGCCATGGCTGAGCTTAGCCATCCGAATATCGTTGCGATTCGAGATATTGGTGAAGAAGACGGTCAGCAGTTCTTGGTGATGGAGTATGTGGACGGTTCGGACTTGAAGAGATTCATTCAAGACCATGCTCCGTTGTCTAACCAAGATGTTGTGCGTATTATGGGGGAAGTCCTTTCCGCCATGACTCTTGCCCACCAAAAGGGCATTATTCACCGTGACCTTAAGCCACAGAATGTTCTATTAACTAAGGATGGTAGAGCTAAGGTTACAGACTTTGGTATCGCAGTAGCATTTGCTGAAACCAGTCTGACACAAACTAACTCAATGTTGGGGTCAGTCCATTATTTGTCACCAGAACAGGCACGTGGTTCTAAAGCCACTATCCAAAGTGATATCTATGCTATGGGGATTATGCTCTTCGAAATGTTGACAGGGCATATTCCTTTTGATGGCGATAGTGCAGTAACCATTGCACTTCAACATTTCCAAAAGCCCCTGCCATCGATTTTGGCTGAGAACCGTAATGTTCCTCAAGCGTTAGAAAATGTTGTTATTAGAGCAACTGCTAAAAAGCTTGAAAATCGTTACAATAGCACTTTGGAAATGAGTCGCGACCTAGTAACTAGTTTACATCCTAGTCATAGTCGTGATTCTAAAGTAGTTTTTGATGACATGATGGATACTAAGACCCTGCCAAAGGTTGATTCAGTTCCATCAGTAGGTCCTGAGAAAAAGGTTTCTCCTAAACCATCAGAGCCAACACCGGCTCCAAGCAAACAACCGAGGGAAAAAGCTTCTCTAGCTAAAAAGAAGAAAAATCTCTTTTCAACTCTACTCAAGGTTTTCCTAGGCTTAGTCTTTATAGGAATTATCATTTTTGCCTATCTTGTTTTTACCAATCCTGACAATGTTCAGGTGCCAAATGTTGTAGGTCAAGAGTTGTCAACAGCTCAGACGAAACTTGAAAGTGCAGGCTTTAAAGTTGGCGATGTTAATGAAGTCGAGAATGATTCAGTCGATAAGGGCAAAGTTATCAAGACCGACCCTACAGCTGGGACAACGCGTAAAGAGGGAACAAGCATTGATGTCTATGTTTCTTCTGGTAGCAAAGGTTTCACTCTGAAAAATTACAAGGGGAAAAATTATAAGGATGCCATTGAGGATTTAACTTCGAATTATGGGGTTTCCGAGGATCAAATTGATATTCAACATGTTGAAGACGATGATGCTAAAGAAGGTGAAATCCTATCTCAAAGTCCGGAGAAAAATAAGTCCTTCAATCCTAAAGATAGTAAGGCAAAAATCAAGTTCCGTGTGGCAACTCCTAAGACCATAACTATGCCTGATGTGACTGGTTTAACTGTCTCGACAGCAGTCCAAACCTTGAATCGTAAAGATATTTCAAGTAGCAGTATTGAGTATCACGACTATAATACTGGTGTTAAGTTGGATAAGAGTAAGGTACCTAGTAATACAGAGGTACTTTATCAAGACCCACAAGTTGGTACTGCCGTTGATGGTACAGTGATTCTCTATGTTTCAGTTGTAACTGAGAGTTCAAGCATTCAACAGTCAAGCTCAGCAAGTACGACACATTCGTCGTCATCTACAAGTTCTAGTTCTGAAAGTACAGCTTCTAGTACCGAAACAGCTACTGAAGCTACCCACACAGAGCAATAATAAGTTTTGAAATCTTAGATATAAGAGAAAGAGAGGTTTTTTACCTCTCTTTTTGATTCAATTGCTTGGGGATTTTAATGTGGTTGCTTGTCAGGAATGGCAGTTACTTTTATAATGAACGCGTCACATAGAGGAGAGGCGCAATGAGAAACCGTAGAAAACTGAAAAAGGTATATTATTAGCTACGATATTGTCATGACGGTTCTATCCCTTCTTTCCATAGGGAGAGTGATTTTTGATTTGGTTGGGTTGATTACTATTGGGAGACACTCTTTTCTATTTATTAATCAGACCATTACCCTTATACTTTGCTTTAGATTATATTATTTGTTTCTCCTTGGCACTTCGGAAGCGGATTTTTGTTAAAACGCATGTCTTGGACTTGTTGGCTATTGTCTCTTACAATGAAGTATTCACCTTCCTTTGTTTTTCAAGGGGGGCCGCTTTGCTCGTTTGGTAAAAATCTCATGTCTAATTGGTCTAAGTAGTAAACTTAAGCATAATTCAAATCGTATTAATCGTAGGAATGGTTTTTACTTTTTGCCTTCGGTTAATAGTATTATCATCCTTATCAGTAGTGCTATTATCGCCCTTGTGGAGCATCATAATTTTATAGATACTATTTGGTGGTCTGTGGAAACAATTATCACAGTAGGTTACGGGGAAAGTGTCCCTAAAACCATCGTAGGTAAGGTGATTGCTGTTGTGCTCATGTTTAGTGGAATTACTACTCTGGGGTTGTTGACTAACTCTCTTAATAATATTTTTGTACGTTCAGGTCGCCAAACTGAACGAAAATTAGCTGAGTTTGAGAAGGAGTTGGCTGAACAACGTGCCATTCTTGAGGAAATCAGAAGTACGGTGCTTGCTATGAGTAGGAAAATGGATAAGAACGACGACTAGGTTTTCTGTAGATTAAAGATTGTGCTTCCTATAATGGAGGTACTTTTTTGCCCCTATCTCCCATAGCCAGTAAGCTCTCGAACTAGGCCTTTTTGTCAATTAGTCCAAAATTTGATAGAATGAACCCTGTATACTTTTATTTGAGAGGTCCTTATGACCAAATTTAATTTTTTCTTAGTGGTGGAGGCTCTTCTTTTAACTCTAGGCTTAATCACCATCTTTAATAATGATATTACCAGTTTTATTTTCATACTGGTTTTGACCTTGTTGGCAGTTCGCTTTTTTAACAAGGAGTCCAAGAGCGACTTTGTCTTGACAATCTGCTTGATTTCACTTTTTCTGGTTTCCATGTGGAATATCTATGTGGTTCTTGCTATCTTAGTGGGTGTGGCCTATGTCATGATTAACCATTTTTCACAGGTTAAGAAAAAGAATCGCTATGCTCTCATTCAATTTAAGGAAGACGACTTGAATCCACAGGCTGTGCGAAATCAGTGGATTGGGACTCGTATGGAACCTGTCAGTGATCGCTATGACTTTGATGATATTAATATTATCCGTTTCTTTGGGACAGATGTGATTGATTTGACCCAGGTTATCGTTTCGGGTCGAGAAAATGTCGTCATTTTACAGAAACTTTATGGGCCAACGACAATCTTGGTACCAATTGATGTTTCTGTAAAGCTGAATATATCAGCTATCTATAGCTCTGTGACCTTCTTTAATGAAGATGAATACGACCTCCGTTACGAAAGATTGACCTTGCAGGGAGCGGAGTATGAGCATGCCCATCGCACGGTTAAATTGATTCTCAATGTGGGAGCTGGACCAGTGGAGGTACGTCGTAAATGAAGAAACAGTACCTATTTTTAATCCTAACTTATTCAGTTGTTGTTTTAATTGGGGTTACCCTTGTGGTTATGGATAGCTTTAACCTAAACTTTTCGCTGGTTTTCGGTAGTATTTCTCAGGCATTTCACTTCTTTTTTAACATGTTTTTTGTGGTTCTGAGTTTGCTCATTTTACTATATATTCTTTGGGCCATTGCTAATGATAATAGTATGCGTTCGGTCAATCAGGACTTGCGTCGTATTATCAATAACCAGCCAGTCAAACGTCAGGGAGATATTGAGTTGGACAAGAATATGATGCGTCTATCTCATAAAATGCGTAAATTGACCAAGGATCTGCAAAAGACGGAAAATGCTCAGGCTTTGCAAAGTCGTGATATTCTTAAGAAAGAGCGAGGCCGCATTGCTCGAGATCTTCACGATACCGTTAGCCAGGAGCTTTTTGCAGCTAGTATGATCCTATCTGGTGTCTCTCAGATGGTGGGCCAACTAAGTAAGGAAGATTTACATAATCAGATTCAGGCAGTCGAGGCCATGCTGACAGATGCTCAAAATGATATGCGTGTCTTGCTTTTGCACCTTCGTCCGACAGAGCTTGAGAACAAGACCTTACAAGAAGGCTTGCAGATGATTCTTAAGGAATTAACCGATAAATCCAATATCCGTGTTGTCTACAAGGATATGGTTAAGAAAGTGCCCAAACGTATTGAAAATAATCTCTTTAGGATTGCCCAAGAGTTTATCTCTAATACCCTTAAGCACGCCAAGGCCAGCCAAATAGAGGTTTACCTCTATCAAAATAGTCAGGAAATTCAGTTAAAAATGCTAGATAATGGTGTTGGTTATGATTTGAATGCCTCGACTGACGAGATGAGTTATGGGCTAAAAAACATCCAAGAGCGTGTTGATGAAATGGCGGGGACTGTGCAGTTCCTATCAGCTAAAGGTAAAGGGACGTCTATTGATGTTCGTGTGCCAATATTAAGAGGAGAAGACAATGTCGAATAAGATTAATGTGATTTTGGTAGATGACCATGAAATGGTTCGTTTAGGCCTTAAGAGTTTCTTGAATCTCCAAGGAGATGTAGAAGTGGTGGGAGAGGCAGGAAATGGTCGTGATGGTATCGATCTTGCCCTGGAGTTGCGTCCAGACGTTGTTGTTATGGATCTTGTTATGCCTGAGTTAGATGGTGTTCAGGCGACTTTGGAATTGCTCAAAGAATGGCCTGAAGCTAAGATTTTAGTTTTGACCAGCTATTTGGACAATGAAAAAATTTATCCAGTCATAGAAGCTGGCGCCAAAGGCTATATGCTTAAAACGAGCAGTGCAACAGAGATTCTAAATAGTATCCGAAAGGTTTACCGTGGAGAAGAAGCTATCGAAACTGAGGTGGACAATAAGATTAAATACCACGATAGTCACCCGGACTTACATGATGATTTGACCGCGCGTGAACGTGATATCTTAGCCCTCTTAGCTAAAGGCTATGACAATCAAACCATTGCTAACGAACTGTTTATTTCTTTAAAAACCGTCAAGACCCATGTGTCTAATATCCTTGGGAAATTAAATGTTGATGACCGTACTCAGGCTGTAGTTTATGCCTTTAGACATCATCTGGTTTCACAGGATGATGAATAAATCTATTTTAGGAGTTGGAAAAGGTTAATTATGGCTGTGCAAATTATCTCTTATTTTTCGAGTCAAAGTGTTTGACTTTATTTCTAGCAACATATATAATTAAATCATCCTAAAACTTTTCTTTTTTCGTATGAGGTTGCTTCAACCTCGAATCATCAATCTAAGGTCACTTAGATGATGAAATCTCCTAACACTTAGCAATCGGTTATGCCGATTGTTTTTTTGAAAAAAAGTTAAGAAAAGTATTGACAGCCTCCTGATTTTTCTGTAAAATAATAAGAGTCTTTTGGGGTATAGCCAAGCGGTAAGGCAAGGGACTTTGACTCCCTCATGCGTTGGTTCGAATC
>NZ_JWGQ01000005.1:0-207 GCF_001069025.1 Streptococcus sp. 1004_SSPC
ATAAATGGGCATGCTAAAAAAACACCTCATCTGGTATTTTTTGAAACAAGGTGTTACAATAATACGGTATAGACAGCCTTATCGATTTTGGGTCAAAGAGTAATCGTAAAGTTTGTTATGCGTAATGAGGTAATACATTGTTCGAATGAGACGATGTATAGAGGCAATCGTATGTGGCTTAGTTGAAGCTATTGTCGATTGTCTTTT
>NZ_JWGQ01000049.1:0-61746 GCF_001069025.1 Streptococcus sp. 1004_SSPC
TGTCTGCATTCAAAAAGCTCCATAATCTCTACAGTGGTTTTACCCACTACAGAAATTATAGAGTAAGAATTCCTTGGTTTTGTATTATTTAGAATCATTCTTAAATAGCCTAAAACCGTTGACAATGCTGCCTTCTTCTGTTAGTTTAGATAATGTTCTCTTACATATGAGAGTTCATTTTTGACTTATCATCGTTCGTTTTTTATTAACATTAAAACGACGATTCACATATATAACGACAAATGTCGAACACTATCTTGAAAATAGGAGACATTCATGAAAAAACTTAACAAACTTGGTGTTGTTCTTTTAGCATCAGGGCTTTTATTGACGGCTTGTGCCAAATCTGGTAATTCAAGTAATTCAAGCTCAACTAACTCAAAACTCACAGCTAGTGAGCAAAAGCAATTGAAGCAGGCCACAAGTGATTATAAGACTTTCGTAGAAGGTGAAATTGATCAACTTTTGAAAGATACTGAAGGATTCAGTGCAACCCTCAAGTCAGGAAATCTTGAAGAAGCTAAGAAACAATACCCATTGATTCGTATGGCTTACGAGCGTTCAGAGCCGATTGCAGAAAGCTTTGGTGAGTCTGACGTGAAAATTGACTACCGTTTGGTTGATTACATGGACGAAAAAAAATCTGAAGACGGTTGGTCAGGTTTCCACCGTATTGAACGTATCATGTGGCAAGACAACACGACAGAGGGAACAGCTGCCTATGTGGATCAATTAGTCAATGATATCAAGGAACTAAAGGCTAAAATCGCAACTGTTAAAGTCACTCCAGATATCATGTTGACAGGTGCTGTTGATCTTCTTAACGAAGTAGCAACTCAAAAGATTACAGGTGAAGAAGAGGTCTTCTCACACACTGATCTTTATGATTTCCGTGCCAATATTGAAGGTGCAGAAAAAATCTTTGAACTCTTCAAGCCATTGATTGAGAAGAAAGATGCTAAACTTGTTAAGACTTTGGAAACAGAATTCAAGAATGTTAATGGTCTTTTGGACAAACACATGACTGATGATAAAAACTATAAGTCTTATACTGATTTGAGTGAAGCAGATACTAAGGAATTGGCCGAAGCTGTAACGAAACTTGGTGAACCATTATCACAGATGGGTGTTATTTTAGATGGGAAATAAGAAAAATGACTGACGAAAAATTTTTAGATAAAAAAATGGACCGTCGTGAATTTCTTAAAAAAGCAGGTATTGGAGGGGCTGGGCTTGCGCTTGGTCTTTCTGGTGCATCTGCTTTTTTCGCTAATCAGGATAGTTCAACAAAAAAGGCACTAGACGGGGATGAAGATATTAGTTTCTTTGGCAAGCACCAGGCTGGAATTACGACTCCAATGCAGAAGGCTTGTTATTTGGTGGTTCTAGATCTTCGCACGACCGATAAAAAAGAAGTGATTCAGCTCTTTAAGGACTGGACAGATTATAGTAGTAAATTAGTAGAAGGTGAACTAGTTAAAAAGGATGGTTCTAATGCCCTCTTGCCTCCTACGGATACAGGCGAAACGGTGGGACTCAATCCCTATCGCCTGAGTCTGACTTTTGGAGTTTCGGCTGATTTTCTTAAAAAACTTGGTTTAGAATCCAAACGTCCTAAGCTCTTCCGTGATTTGCCTCCATTTCCTAAGGAGCAGTTGCAGGACAAGTATACGGGTGGAGATATCGTTATTCAAGCCTGTGCAGATGATGAACAAGTGGCTTTTCATGCTGTTCGCAATTTGATTCGCAAAGGTCGTAATAAAATTACCATGAAGTGGAGCAAATCAGGTTTTGCTGCCATTGGAGACCGCAAGGAAACGCCACGAAATCTCTTTGGCTTCAAGGACGGTACTGCCAATGTTACGACAGAAAAGGAATTCGACAAGGTGGTCTGGACCGATAGTAAAGATTGGATGAAGGGTGGTTCTTATATGGCTCTTCGTCTGGTACAGATGCACTTGGAAACTTGGGATCGTACCAATTTGCAGGAGCAGGAAAATACCTTTGGTCGTTACAAGGAATCAGGTGCACCCTTTGGAAAGAAAGATGAGTTTGACGAAGTAGATTTGTCAAAACTTCCAGTTGATTCACATGTCCGTTTGGCTAAAGAAGTGAACCTTCCTATCTTACGCCGTTCCTATTCCTATTCAGATGGCATTGATGAGAGAACTGGCCAGTTTGATTCAGGTTTGATTTTCATTGCCTACCAGAAGGATCCCGACCGTTTTGTTAAAATTCAGACTAATCTTGGTGCTGTAGACAAGATGAACGAGTACATCACCCATATCGGAAGTGGGCTCTTTGCTTGCTTTGCTGGCGTGGAGAAGGGAGGCTACCTTGGTCAAGCACTCTTTGAATAAACTCCTCGTTTTACTTGGGCTTCTGGCCTTATTCTGTACTTATCCAGTAGCTGCTGAATCTTACAGTGATCTTTTCATCAAAATCACAGATACGACAACAGCTGTTCAAAATAAAGATCAAACAAAAGCTAATGAATTGGTTAGTGAGATTAAGTCTGATTTCGAAACTAAAGAAAATCACGATTCCAAGGCTGGTCGAAAAGTTAGCAAGGCTCTTGATATTAAGGGAGATGTGACAGAAGAGGACTTAACCGCCATCTCGTCAGCCCTTCTTAAATTTGAGAAAGAGCAAAATCCTGTTGATTTAGACGCAGAGAAGGAAAAACTTGAAACTCGCCTAAATCCTTATTTCAAGAACTTACAGGATGCTATTAATGCCAAAGATTTGACTGTGACACGAAAAACTTACAGTGAATTAAATAATGCTTGGACGCGAAATGAAGCTGTTGTCCGTGACCATAGTACTGCCTACTACGGTAAGATTGAGACCGCCATTTCACTATTAAGAAGTAGAATCGAGACAGAACCAACTGATTTCACTAGCATCCAGTCATCCTATGATGATCTTAAAGGGGGGATTGATGACTTTATCAAGGGTGTCCCTCTTGATAGCACTAGTACCAGTTTAACTCTTAAAGATGGTATTAAACTCTTGAAAAAAGCTTTAGGTCAATTCCAATCGGGTGATGAAAAAACGGCTGCGGCCACTATGAAGAAATTCATCACTATTTGGCCAACCATTGAAGGAGATGTAAGCACAACTAATCCTAGCCTCTATACACGTGTGGAGAGTGAAACGCCTGTTATCATGGTTAAGGGAAAAGAAAAAGCTTATCAGGACAAACTCCAAGCTTTGATTACAGACCTATCTGCTATCGATACCAGTGCTTCTTACAATGCCTTTGATGCTATGTTAATTCTCTTGCGTGAAGGGGTTGAAGCCCTCCTCATTGTTATGGCACTTGTGACAACTCTTAAGGCAGCCAAGATGCGTAAGGGACTCAAATGGGTTTATGGCGGAGCTATTGCTGGTGTTCTTGCCAGCGCAGTTATAGCTGTTATCTTACAAGTTGTCTTTCCAGCTGTGACCTCGGGCTCTAACCGTGAAATCATTGAAGGTGGCGTTGGTATTTTCGCAGTTGCAATGATGATTCTCATTGGAATCTGGCTCCATAGTAAGTCATCAGTCAAACAGTGGAATGACTTTATGGACCGCCAGATGAAGACGGTGACGGCTACTGGAAGCTTTGTATCTATGTTTGCCCTCAGTTTCTTGGCTGTCTTCCGTGAAGGAGCTGAGACAATCCTTTTCTATGTTGGTATTATCCCACGTATCACGACAGCTAATTTCTTGATTGGTATTGCTTCAGCTATTGCAGTTCTTGTTATCATTGCTGTGGCTATGACTAAGGCTAGTCATTATATTAAACCGCACCGTATCTTCTTTATCTTGACCTGGTTGATTTATGCCTTGGCCTTCAAGATGCTTGGTGTCAGCATTCATGCCCTTCAGTTGACTAATATGATGTTCAATCATTTGATTAGTGGTTTCCCAACCATTGATTGGGCTGGTATCTATCCAAGCTGGGAAGTCCTAATTCCACAACTTATCTTTATTGTTATTATTGCCTTTGTGACGGTGAGACAGCATGGCAAAAAGTAAGGAAGAGATGACCATTGTTGAGCATCTGGTGGAGTTTCGGAGACGCTTCATTGCAGTAGTGTTATGTTTTTTCCTAGTTTTTTGTATTACCCTGTTGTTTGCTGGGGAGCTCTATGCTTATCTGACTAGAGGGTTTGACAAGCCTTTATTGGTTCTTGGGCCTAACGATATTCTCTGGATTTACATTAATCTAGCAAGTCTCATAGCTTTTACGGTTACTCTGCCTTTCACGACCTACCAGATTTGGCAGTTTGTAAAACCAGGTTTGAGGGACAATGAAGCGCGTGCTATCTTTGCTTATATCCCAGCAACTTTTGTCTGTTTTGTATTGGGTTTGGCCTTTGGTTATTATTTTGTTAGTCCAGCTATCTTAGAAGTACTTTTAAAACTAGGAGAAGGGCACTTTAATACACAAATTACAGCACAGAACTACCTTAGTTTTTTACTGCATACGACAGTGCCTTTAGCAGTTCTCTTTGAACTTCCCGTAGTTGTGAGTTTTTTGACATCTATCGGCATGATAACACCAGTTTTTCTGACACACAATAGACGCTATGCTTACTTTATTCTCTTGGTTTTGGCGGTCATTCTAACACCAGCTGACTTTATCAGTGACCTGGCCATGACGGCACCCTTAATCTTGCTTTATGAAGTTAGCGTAACTCTAAGTAAGCTCATTTATAAACGTAAACAAAGAAAATATAAAGATAACTAGAAAGGAGATCTTATGGGAATTCTACGTGATATCGGAGCCCCAGGACTTATCATTATTGTCCTAGGTGCCCTCCTTATTTTCGGTCCTAAACGCTTGCCAGAACTCGGCCAATCCATCGGTAAAATGCTAGCCGAATTTAAAGCAGCTGTAAATAAGACTGATGAAGATAAAAAGGATCATGAGACTGAGAAGAAAGACTAGTTCCTAGATACTCTAGTTTCTTGACAATTCGAAGCTTTTATGACATAATTCACCTGTATTGAATAGTAAGTCTATATCATAGGCAAGAAAAGACCCCAGGCTAACTTCCACATAAGCTCGGGGTCTTTTTTAGGACTATCTATCCTTGTTTAACCACTTGTCGATCAGACGAAGGATAATATCGACCACAATGGGTCCGATGATAATTTTGAATAGTAAATCCATCATAGGCAATCCCACTTCCCTTCGTAGGCGGTGTCGAGGTGCCAAGGGATAT
The DNA here is from genome assembly GCF_001069025.1 of Streptococcus sp. 1004_SSPC. NCBI lineage: Bacteria > Bacillati > Bacillota > Bacilli > Lactobacillales > Streptococcaceae > Streptococcus > Streptococcus sp. 1004_SSPC. Next base: position 5,217 of record NZ_JWGQ01000049.1, read on the forward strand.
TATATCATAGTTTGATAGAGATATCTTTAATAACTGTAAGGAAGTAAACGTTAGAATGTATTGCGATCATAACAAAAAAATCAGCTCTTTTGAGCCGATTTTTTATAGCTTACAAACTGATACGTTTTTCTGTTTCAGCGTCGAAGAAGTGACCTTTAGCAACGTTGAAAGTAAGGTTAACTTTCTCACCTGGATTGTGGAAATCACGTGCATCAACGCGAGCAGCAAACTCAGTTTCTCCAAGTTTTAGGTAAAGCATTGTCTCTGCACCGAGAAGTTCTGAAACGACTACTTCAGCATCAACATTGGCATCTGGATATACTTCTTGAACGATTGGACGACTAGAAACGTCTTCAGGACGGATACCAAAGATAACTTCCTTACCTTGGTAACCTGTTTCCCTTAAGATTTTAGCTTGACCTTCAGAAATCACAATATCCAAACCTTCAGAGTTAGTGATACGATTGCCATCAACTTTGACATTGAAGAAGTTCATGGCAGGACTTCCAATAAATCCAGCAACAAACTTATTAGCTGGCTCATTGTAAAGTTCTTGAGGAGTACCAATTTGCTCGATACGACCAATAGTACCAGAACCATCAGGATTCTTAGTTGAACTCATGATAACGATACGGTCAGCAAGAGTCATAGCTTCTGTTTGGTCGTGAGTAACGTAGATAGTAGTAGCCCCAATATTACGAGTAATCTTAGCAATTTCAGCACGCATTGTGACACGAAGTTTAGCATCCAAGTTTGAGAGAGGTTCGTCCATAAGAAAGACTTTAGCATCACGAACAATGGCACGACCCATAGCTACACGCTGACGTTGACCACCAGAAAGGTCAGCAGGTTTACGTTCCAAGAATTCAGTTAAGCCAAGGCTGGCAGCTGCTTCACGTACACGTCTGTCAATATCGTCTTTTTTATATTTACGAAGTTTTAGACCAAAGGCCATATTTTCATAAACAGTCATGTGTGGGTAAAGTGCGTAGTTTTGGAATACCATGGCAATGTCACGGTCTTTTGGTGATTTGTCATTAACCACTTCACCATCAATAGAAAGTGTTCCTTCTGTGATTTCTTCAAGACCAGCTACCATACGGAGTGTTGTTGATTTACCACATCCTGAAGGACCTACGAACACGATGAATTCTTTGTCTTTGATGTCGATACTGAAATCTTCGACAGAGTAGTGGGTTGCATTTGGGTATTTTTTATAAATTTTATCCAGTTTAAGAGTTGTCATATCATTTATCCTTTATTATTTAACTGATCCGCCGGTTACACCTTCAACATAGTATTTCTGCATGAAAATAAAGAGAAGAGTGATTGGGATGGCGATGATAATAGCACCTGCGGTAAATGGAAGGAACCATTCATTGATAGCGTCTTGGTTAAGCATTTGGTAGAGTCCAAGGGCAACAGTATATTTATCTTTAACGTCACCGAGGATAACAGATGCAAAAATGAAGTCTACCCAAGGTCCCATGAAGGCCATGAGGGCGGTGTAGACGATGATCGGTTTAGAAAGTGGTAAGGTAATCTTAGTGAAGATTTGAAGACGAGTTGCCCCGTCAATCATTGCTGATTCATCCAATGAGTAAGGAATGGTATCAAAGAAACCTTTCGCAATGTAGAAACCAAGAGCTGCCCCAGCAGAATAAACCAAAACCAAAGATGTCAACGTTTGTGTCAAATTGAGGGCCTTCAAAATATAGTAGACCGCAATCATTGACATGAAACCAGGGAACATATTAAGTACAAGCGCCAATTTTAAGAAGCCGTTTCTGTGATTAAATTTAATGCGGCTAAGTGAGTAGGCCATCCCAACGGTAATCAAAGTTGAGAGGATACATGTACATGTAGCAACGATGAAAGTATTGATAAACCATTTCCCAAATGGATAAGCATCGCTGGTAAACAGTTTGATGTAGTTATTAAAAGTGTAAGTCTTAGGGAAGAAGTATGGTACGGCATTAGCTCCTTCACCACGGAAACTTGTAAGGAAGATCCAAATAATCGGAATCAACCAGATAACAGTTAGAACTGTCAATAGAATATAAGTACCAGTTAGATAAAGATTTTTCTTACGTTTCATTATTTAGCAGCCCCTTCCTTGAATGAAGATGATCTTGTGTAGGCCAAGAGACTGAATGTTGCAGAGATGGCAAAAATCAAGATACCGATAACAGATGCCAAGTTGTAGTCTTTAGCGCTAACAGTTAGTTTGTAGAGCCAAGTTACCAAGAGGTCAGTTGAACCTGCTTGATAGTATTCAGAGTTAGTAGGTCCACCGCCAGTAAGGAAGTAGATAACGTTGAAGTTATTAATATTACCGATGAATTGTTGAATCAAAGATGGTGCCATAATCAAGAGAATTTGTGGGAAAGTGATACTCTTGAAAATTTGGAATTTACTTGCCCCATCAATTTCAGCTGCTTCAATTTGCTCAGTTGGCAAGTTCATGATGATACCAGTTGCGACCAACATTGTAAATGGAATACCAATCCACATATTAACAAAGATAATAGAGAACTTAGCCCACAAGGGATCAGTCAAGAACGGAATAGGTCCGTTAGTGATATGCAAGGTTTGAAGTAAACCATTCAAAGGACCGTGGTCATTAAGGAAATTACGCATCAAAAGAAGTGATACAAATTGAGGAACGGCGATAGTGATAACGAATAGAGTACGCCATACTTTCTTGAATTTAAGCCCCTTAGTATTAAGCAAGAGGGCGAGAACAATACCAAAGAAGAAAGTAGTTGCTGTTGCGGCAACTGCCCAAATCAAGGTCCAAGTCAAAAGTGGGAAGAAAGTACCAGCCATACGACCTTGTAAAACTTCACCAAAACTTGCAAAGCCAACCCAATCGAAGAGTGATTTAGGGGCTGGGTGATTGTGGTCAAAGTTAGTAAAGGCCAAACAGACCATATAGATCAAAGGCAAGATTGTGAATAGCAGAACCCCAATCAAAGGGACAGTCATAAGCCCCATGTGGAAGCGACCGTCAGCCAAGGTCTTGAAGTCCTCGATAAAGTTCGGCACCTTGCGACCCGATTGTTTAAGAGCCATGAGATGGCGAGCACTCTTAAGGTTACACCAGTAAATATAAACGAAGACTGCACAGAAGATTAATGACGCAAGTCCAAAAATCAACAATAGCATAGAGTTGTCTCCAGCAACCTGAACAGTAAGTTTAACACCATTAACTTCCTTAACAGCCTCACCCTGTTCTTGAGTCCCCAAGCTAATCATCCCTTGAAGTGCAGGAATAATTTGTATAACGAATGCCGCTAGAAAGGCAATCTCAGAAAGGAGGAAGAGCAATCCCTTGGTAAACTGTTTGTTGACCAAGTTTGCCAATCCCATTACCAGAAAGGATAATTTGACATCCCATGTACCTTCTTTGAAGACCTGGCGCATAGGAGTTGTGTCGTAGATTGTTTGTGACATAGATATCTCCTCAGATAAATGTGTGATTAGTGATGGTTTCTATTTTGTCTACAAATAAGTGAGAAAGAGGCTAGGAACTTGACCTGCCTCTTTACCTCCTCATTTGTTAGGTTTCTTATTTAGCCGCTGCCAAATCTTTATCAAATTGTTGTAATTTAGTAAGGAATTGGTCTTCCTTGATTTTACCGTTATAAGCGTCACTCATAAGAGCAGCACTTTCAGTCCAGAAGACTGACATTTGACTAAGTTTAGGCATAACAGTTGTGTATTGCTCAGATGAACCCATAGTAATTACAGCTTGTGCAAGTGCATCATTTTTAACTGCTTCAGAAGCTTGAACTTCTTTATTAGCAGGGATGATGTGACGATCTTCATTAGTGAATTGGTTATTTTGACTGTCTTTGCTTGTCAAAGCTTGTGCCAATTGGTAAGAAGCAGCGATACGTTTAGCATTACCTTTAGAAGGTGTTTGGTTTACAGCGTAAAGTTTTACACCCATGAAGGCTTTTTGTTGAACATCTTGGCCACCGATATTAACTGTTGGATACACGGCAACACCAAGCTTGTCTTTGCCAACAGCTTTAGTAGCAGCTGCGTAGTCCCATGGTCCTGATTGGAATGCATCGACTGAACCATCTTCGAATTTAGCCATCATGTTAGCTGAATCAACATTGACAAATCCTTTGTTGTCTTTTTGAGCTGCGATGAATTTAAGAACATTCACACCAGCCTCGTTACCCCAGTTAGTACCTTTCGCATCTTCACCGTTAGGACCAAAGAGTGTGTCACCAACTGAAAGGAAGAGAGGACCAGTTACGTAAGCATTAACTTCTTTCAGGTTGCTACCAAATTTAGCTTTAGAAGTGATTGTTTCATATGATTTCACATCTTCTTCATTAAGCTTAGACTTGTTGTAGTAAGTAACTTGTGTTTCAATCCCATATGGGAAGGCGTAGGTTTTACCTTTATATTGAGCACCTTTGGCAGCTTGCTCAGTATCTTGATCAGTAATTTCTTTTGAGTATTGCTTAGGAATCTCCTGGATAGCTCCAGCGTCCACCAATTTACCGAGTTGGTCATGTGGAAGTGAGAAGACATCTGCAGCAGTTGATGCATCTTTAGTCAAGTTTTCTTGAGCGTTTGGGTCTTCCATTTCTACCATATCAACTTTGTAACCAGATTTCTTTTCAAACTCTGCTACTGTATTTGAATAAGACTTCTTGGCACCAGTTGGAACCCAAAGTTTCAAAGTCTTGCTATCTGAACTTGAGCTTTTGCTTGAGTTTGAGCTACACGCTACCAAGAGCGAACCAGCTACAAGAAGTCCAGCACTACCAAGTAATACTTTTTGCCATTTTTTCATTTCTATGTCCTCCAGAAATATATTTTACGGTATATATTATGCAACCGTTTCCAACATCTGTCAAGTGTTTTCTAAAAAAAATTAAACTTTTTTTGCAAACGATTGCAAGAGCTGTTTATTTTAGTTATAATAGTTCTTGTATTTTACGAATATAAAGAAATATTTATAAAAATGAGAGGAAAATAATGGCTACAATTAAAGATGTTGCTAAGAGGGCTGGTGTCAGCCCATCAACAGTAAGCAGGACCTTAAAGGATAACCAGGCCATATCAGAAGAAACCAAAGTTAAAGTAAGAGCGGCTATGGATGAATTAGGTTATGTACCAAACTCAGCAGCACAAATGTTGGCGACAGGCTTAACACATAGTTTAGGTGTTGTTCTTCCTCCCTTAACAGACCGTGAAAAAATTAGTCAACCATTCTATATGGAGATTCTAACAGCAATTAATGAAGAAGCTAGTTGCCATTCTCAGGTCATTAGTATTGCTACGGGTGCCACACTTGAAGAATTAGTTAAACAGGTCGAGCTTATGCATCGTCAAAAACGAGCTGATGGCTTTATCATTCTCTATTCAGAAAAAAAAGATCCAGTTAAAGACTACTTATTAAAAGAAAAAGTTCCTTTCGTAGTTGTTGGAGCAGCAGTTGATAATAATAATAAAGTAACCTATATTGATAATGATAATAAAGAACTTGGACAAGAAGCTGTTAGTTATTTAAGAACTAAAGGTCACCAAAAGGTTGGTTTTGTAACAGATGATCTTTTTGGTCAAGTAGGTCAAGAACGTTATCAAGGATATATTGAAGCGACTAACGAATTTAATTTAGAAGCTTATCCAGAACTTGTTTTTTCATCTAGAGTCATTGATTCATTGACAGAGAGTTTGCAATCTTATCAACTGACCGCCTTAATTGTTAAAGATGACTTGATTGCCCTACGGCTTATACACTGGCTAAATAATCAGGGAATCAGAATTCCCGAAGATTACGCCGTTATTTCTTTCAATAATTCGACTTTTGCTGAAATCATGCATCCTTTCCTAACTACCTATGACATTAATATTAAAGAACTGGGTAAGGAAAGCGTCCGAAGGCTATTGGATCTTCTTAAAAATCCTCATACTAAGGCACAGAAAATAACAATTCCATTTAAACTCATTGAAAGAGAAAGTGTCTCAACGAGATAAAAAAGGTTTAAATATTTACTTTTGGTTGGTAACTTAAGTTACCAACCATTTTTTATTACCTAGACAATTATTTTTCAGAAAATCCAGAGCGCAATTAAGTTAGTAGAAGAACTCACTAAATGAAAACGTTTATTTCACGAACGTTGATTTAAAGAGAAATAAAAAGTTTATATTTTTTTTGCTAAAAATTCTTGACTTGTGCAACCGTTTGCATTATAATCGTTAGTGTAAAAAATAATTTGAGGTAAACTTTATGAACAAACGAGCAAGCGGTGTTTTGATGCACATCACATCACTTCCAGGTGACTACGGGATCGGATCTTTCGGTCAAGCAGCCTACGACTTTGTTGATTTCTTGAAAGAAACAAAGCAAACATACTGGCAAATTTTGCCATTGACTACTACAAGTTATGGGGATTCACCTTACCAATCATTCTCAGCAGTAGCGGGAAACACACACTTCATCGATTTGGATTTCCTTATCCGTGACGGTTTCTTGACTGAAGCAGATGTTGAGGGTGTTGACTTTGGTTCAAATCCAGAGTTTATCGACTATGCTAAAGTTTACGAAGCTCGTCGTCCAATCCTTGAAAAAGCTGTAAAAGCAATCTTGGCTGACAAAAAAGAAGCTAAGAAGTTTGAAGCTTTCAAATCTGAAAATACTAACTGGTTAGCAGATTATGCTGACTTCATGGCTATCAAAGAACACTTTGATAACAAAGCCCTTCAAGATTGGGATGACAAAAAAGCGGTTAAACGCAATGAGGCAACTCTTGAAAAACTTCGCAAAGAACTTGTTGATGTCATCACTTACCACCAAGTAGTACAATACCTCTTCTTTAGTCAATGGGCAGAACTTAAAGCCTATGCTAACAAAAATGGTATTCAAATCATTGGTGACATGCCAATCTACATTTCAGCTGATAGTGTTGAAGTTTGGACTCAACCACACCTTTTCAAACTAGATGCCGAATGTAAACCACGTTACATTGCCGGAGTTCCACCAGATAACTTCTCAGCAACTGGACAACTTTGGGGGAACCCAATTTATGCTTGGGATAAACACAAAGCAGAAAACTATGCTTGGTGGGTCTTCCGTATTCAAGAATCATTCAAACTCTATGATTACTTGCGTATTGACCACTTTAAAGGCTTCTCTGATTTCTGGGAAATCCCTGGTGGAGATGAAACTGCTGAAAATGGTAAATGGGTCCCAGGACCTGGTTATGACCTCTTCAAAGTGGTTAAAGAAGAGTTGGGTGATCTTAAGATTATTGCCGAAGACCTTGGTAATATTGATGATAAGACACGTAAACTTCTTGCAGACTGTGGTTACCCAGGAATGAAGATTGTTCAGTTTGGTTTCTATGATACCACTGGAAACAGCATTGATATTCCACACGTATACACACAACACTCAGTAGCTTACACTGGTACACATGATAATGAAGTTATTAACGGTTGGTATGATAACTTGACACAAGAGCAACGTGATTACACTGATGCTTATATCAACCGTCGTCAAGGTGAACCAATCACACGTGCCCTTCTTCGCACACTCTTCGCAACAGTAAGTAACACAGCTATTGCGACTATGCAAGATATTCTTGATAAACCTGAAAATAGTCGTACAAACTTCCCTAACACAGTTGGAGAAAACTGGAAATGGCGTATGCTTCCAGGTGAAATCACCGTTGATAAGAAAGAATTTTTAACTGATATTACAGAAAGATATAATCGAGGAAATAAATAAAATGTCTACATTTACAAATTACGTTGAAGCGAAAAATAAAAATCTTAAAGAACTTTCAAACGAAGAAATCTACTACCTTTTGTTAGAATTTGTAAAAGAAGCAGCTGCCCCAAAACCTAAAAACGATAGCAAACGTAAAGTTTACTACATCTCAGCTGAGTTCTTGATTGGTAAACTTTTGTCTAATAACTTGATTAACTTGGGCATCTATAAAGATGTGAAAGCTGAATTAGCTGCTGCCGGAAAATCAATCAGTGAAATCGAAGATGTTGAACCAGAACCATCTCTTGGTAACGGTGGTTTGGGACGTTTGGCTTCATGTTTCATAGATTCTATGTCAACACTTGGCATTAACGGTGAAGGTGTTGGTCTTAACTACCACTGTGGTCTTTTCAAACAAGTCTTCAAAGATAACAAACAATATGCTGAACCAAACTACTGGATTGAAGATCAATCATGGTTGGTACCAACTGATATCTCTTATGATGTTCCATTCAAAAACTTCACATTGAAATCACGTTTGGACCGTTTGGATATCTTGGGTTACAAGAAAGAAACTAAGAACTACCTTAACCTCTTCGATATCAATGGCTTGGACTATGGTTTAATTGAAAAAGGAATCACTTTTGATCAAGACGAAATCCAAAAAAACTTGACACTTTTCCTTTACCCAGATGATTCAACTCGTAAAGGTGAGCTCTTGCGTATCTACCAACAATACTTCATGGTATCAAACGCTGCTCAACTTTTGATTGACGAAGCTATCGAACGTGGTTCTAACCTTCACGATCTTCCAGATTACGCTTACGTACAAATCAACGATACTCACCCATCAATGGTTATCCCTGAATTGATTCGTCTTTTGACAGAAAAACATGGATTTGAATTTGATGAAGCAGTAGCAATCGTGAGCAAAATGGTGGGTTACACAAACCACACTATCTTGGCTGAAGCCCTTGAAAAATGGCCTCTTGACTACCTTGAAGAAGTTGTTCCACACCTTGTTGTTATCATCAAGAAATTGGATGCTATCGTTCGTGGCAAATATGATGATCCACGTGTTCAAATCATTGACGAACACAATCGTGTTCACATGGCACACATGGATATCCACTTCTCTACAAGCGTTAACGGTGTAGCAGCACTTCACACAGAAATCCTTAAAGCTTCTGAGTTGAAACCATTCTACGACCTTTACCCAGAACGCTTCAACAACAAAACAAACGGTATTACATTCCGTCGTTGGTTGGAATTCTCAAACCAAGAACTTGCTGACTACATCAAAGAATTGATTGGTGATGGTTATCTTACTGACGCAACTCAATTGGAAAAATTGGCTGCCTTTGCAGATGATCCAGCAGTTCACAAACGTTTGTCTCAAATCAAATATGATAACAAATTGGCTCTTAAACGTTATCTTAAAGCCAATAAAGGTATTGACCTTGACGAAAATTCAATCATCGATACACAAATCAAACGTTTCCACGAATACAAACGTCAACAAATGAACGCTTTGTATGTCATCCACAAATACTTGGAAATCAAAAAAGGAAATCTTCCAAAACGTAAAATCACAATCATTTTTGGTGGTAAAGCAGCTCCTGCCTACGTTATTGCTCAAGACATCATTCACTTGATCTTGTCACTTTCTGAACTCATTAATAATGATCCAGAAGTAAGCAAATACCTCAACGTCCACTTGGTTGAGAACTACAACGTAACAGTTGCTGAACACCTTATCCCAGCGACAGATATTTCAGAACAAATCTCATTGGCTTCTAAAGAAGCTTCAGGTACAGGTAACATGAAATTCATGCTTAATGGTGCCCTTACACTTGGTACAATGGACGGTGCCAACGTAGAGATTGCTGAATTGGTAGGACCAGAAAACATCTTTACATTTGGTAAAGACTCTGATACAATCATCGACCTTTATGAAAAAGCTGGCTATGTATCACGTGATTACTATGAAAAAGATGCAAACATCAAAGCAGCTGTTGACTTTATCGTAAGCGAAGACCTTGTTAAACTTGGTGATAAAGAACGCTTGGAACGTCTCCACAATGAACTTATCTCTAAAGACTGGTTCATGACATTGATTGACTTGGCTGAATACATCGAGAAAAAAGAGGAAGTCTATGCAGCTTACGAAGATCAAGAAGCATGGAACAAAAAAGTTGTTTATAACATCGCTGAAGCAGGATTCTTCTCATCTGACCGTACAATCGAACAGTATGACAAAGACATCTGGCACACAAAATAATAGCTTAATTGCATAAAACGAAAACGAGATCAGAAATGGTCTTGTTTTTTTTACGATAAATTGCAAGAATAAGCGCAACATTTACTCTAACTCATCCATTAGAGCTTCACAAGCAGTTCTGTAAGCTAAACATTTTCGTGGTCGGTGATTGATATCATATAGGGCCTTGTTCAAAGCCTTATCATAAAAACACAGCTAATAGGATAATCAACTGTGTTTACATAAATAAATTTTTGTTATTTTTGATGGTAATTCAATATATAATATATGTTTCTTTATCATAGATAAAAGACTCATAAGGTCTTTGAGAATCATTATAGAGAAAGATTCCTTGAATTACAAAAAGAAGCAGAGCTAATGCTATTTTGAACTTTTTGTTTATTTTGCTAGCTTGTCTCGAGAAAAAGGGACTTAATTTACTATAATTTTGTCTCATTACATAACCCCCTATATAGTTTCTACTATCATATCATGAAAATCCTTATACCTAAGGCGTCTTCGTGTACTTTGTCACCGTTTTCCTTTATAATATAAGTATCACATTACAAGAGGAGACCTCATGAAATATATCGTAAACACATCAAATGATCCTGCCTATAATATTGCTTTGGAAGCCTATGCCTTTCGTGAATTGGTTAATGAAGATGAATTGTTCATTCTCTGGATTAACCGTCCAGCTATCATTGTTGGGAAACACCAAAATACCATTCAAGAGATTAACAAAGAATATACAGATGCTCATGGTATCAAGGTCGTTCGTCGTTTATCTGGTGGTGGCGCTGTTTATCACGATTTGAATAACCTTAACTATACCATTATCTCTAACAAGGCAGATGAAGGAGCATTTGACTTTAAGACTTTCTCTCAACCGGTAATCGCAACACTTGCTGATTTGGGAGTTAAAGCTGAATTTACCGGTCGAAATGACCTTGAAATCGATGGTAAAAAGTTCTGTGGAAATGCTCAAGCTTACTATAAAGGTCGTATGATGCACCATGGTTGCTTGCTTTTTGACGTTGATATGTCGGTTCTTGGCCAAGCCCTTAAAGTCAGCAAAGACAAAATTGAATCAAAAGGTGTTAAATCTGTACGTGCTCGTGTGACAAATATTGTAGATGAATTGCCAGAAAAGATTACCGTAAATGAATTCTCAGATAAAGTATTGCAAAAAATGAAAGAATTCTACCCAGAAATGACCGAATACGTCCTTTCTGAAGACGAATTGGCTAAGATTCAAGAGTCCTATGAAAAACAATTCAATACCTGGAATTGGACTTACGGTCAATCACCAGAATACACGGTAGAACGTAACGTTCGTTACCCAGCTGGTAAGATTTCTACCTATGCAAATGTTGAGAATTCAATTATCAAATCTGTTAAGATCTACGGAGATTTCTTTGGTATTGGAGATGTATCTGATATTGAAGAAATTTTGGTCGGTGTACCTTACGAGTACGAAGATGTCTTGGCCAAACTCAAAACCATTGACACAACACATTATTTCTCACGCATGACAACCGAGGAAGTTGCAAAAGCTATCGCAGCTTAATCATTATTTGAACAATCTGGATATAACTCTAGGTTGTTTTTTTGGTGAGTTTCTATATTGTCTAAAGTAAACTTTAAATAATTTCCAGAATCAAATTCACATGATACTCTGAAAGTTCCTTTATGATTGACTAAGTTAGTCATTTTATAAAATAGGCTAACGAACCTAAAAAGCCCATATAAGAGAAAAATACCCCATAACATCTTTCCGAAAAACTATAATTTTCTTGAAAGAAATATGAGGGTGTGATATACTTCTATTAAGTAATTATGGAGAATAAAATTAATGAAACGTGAACTCTTACTAGAAAAAATTGAAGAATACAAATCTCTTATGCCTTGGTTTGTTTTGGAGTATTATCAATCTAAACTATCGGTACCGTATTCTTTCACGACCTTATATGAATATCTCAAGGAATATAAACGCTTTTTTGACTGGTTGATTGATTCAGATATTTCGGATACTGATGATATTGCCTCAATTGATATCAAAACCTTGGAAAATCTAACTAAAAAAGATATGGAATCGTTTGTCCTCTATCTACGTGAACGTCCATCTTTAAATACCTATTCAAAGAAACAGGGTGTCTCTCAAACAACCATTAATCGTACGATTTCAGCTCTATCTAGTCTCTATAAGTATTTAACCGAAGAGGTCGAGGGTCCTGACGGTGAGCCTTATTTCTATCGTAACGTCATGAAAAAAATTTCGACTAAGAAAAAGAAAGAAACCTTGGCTGCACGTGCTGAGAATATCAAACAAAAACTTTTTCTAGGCGATGAAACCATGGAATTCCTTGCTTATGTAGAAAATGAATATGAAGTCAAGCTCTCAAATCGTGCTAAATCTTCGTTTTATAAGAATAAGGAGCGTGATTTAGCTATCATTGCATTGCTGCTGGCTTCAGGCGTTCGACTATCTGAGGCTGTTAATCTAGACCTTAAAGATATAAATTTAAAAATGATGGTCATTGACGTCACTCGAAAAGGTGGCAAACGGGACTCCGTTAATGTGGCGAGTTTTGCAAGACCCTATCTTGAAAATTATCTTAGCATACGTGATAAACGCTATAAGGCTGAAAAGCAAGACGTTGCCCTATTTTTAACAGAATATCGAGGGGTTCCAAACCGTATCGATGCTTCAAGTATCGAAAAAATGGTTGCTAAGTATTCTCAGGATTTCAAGATTCGTGTTACTCCCCACAAACTACGCCATACTCTGGCAACACGTCTTTATGATGCTACTAAGTCTCAAGTTTTAGTTAGTCATCAACTTGGTCATGCTTCCACTCAGGTCACTGATCTTTACACCCATATTGTAAATGATGAGCAAAAAAATGCTCTAGATAATTTATAATTAACCCATCATAACCATTCCTATTTGGCTTGATTATTTTTATTTTACATAAATTTAATTATATCAAACTAATTTTATTCACGATTGTTAACAAAACTAAAATTATGTAAATGATTGTGAACAAAAACAAACTCTCCTTCATGGAAAGCTTGTTTTTTATATTAATAATCTTTAAGAGCTGATTCAACCGCAGCTTTTTCTTTTTCAATCAAGTCTACGCGTGCAGCAATTGTTTTAATTCCCATCAAGATATTGCGTTCCAAGGCTTTGTCACTTGTTTGTGGCTCGAAGAATGCAATATATTGGTCAAGACGTTCTTGTGTTTTAAAGATTCCTGCTGGGATATTAACAAAGCTATCAAAGCTCATATCACCACCAAGGGCTGCTTTAATCCACTCCCATTTTTCTTTAGCCCAATTCCAAACGGTTTCTTGAGCAAAAGATTTGCTGAGGAAGTTCATATACCATAGATACAAATCTTGCGGTTTAACAACGTTTTTATCTTTAAGTTTACCTAGTACGTAGTCAAGACCTTCTTGATTTTTAAGGTATGAAAGTGCTTGAGTCAATTGACGACGGAAGTTACTGTCGTTTGTTGCTACGTATGCATTAACATACTCTTCAACAAGAGAAAGACTGTTTTCTTGTTTCATTTGGTTGATGAGGACAAGGCCACGGACACTTGCTGGAATACTTTCGATGTTTTCTTTATGGGCTTGGAAAACACTTGCGGCTGCAAGGACTGTTGGTTGATAGTCTGCTTGAATCAAGTAGCTAAGAGCTGTTTGACGGACCATTTCATCTTCATCAGACTCTCCTTCTTTGGCATCGAAACCAAGGCGTTCAAAGTCATTTTGGAATTGACGACATACTAAGGCTTTATAATGCACTTCTGTTTCTGTATCTTCATCGATAAAGCGTTTCAAACCAGCAAGGATTTGAGATTTAGCTTGAGCAATCAAGAAGCTTTCTTCCTTTTCGACAAGATCAAGAAGAGCAACTAGGCTTGCATACGAGATACGTCCACTTTCCGCTAGAAGACGACGTTCTTGTAAAATTTGAAGTTTACTTACAGTATCAAGGTTTGCAAAATCTTCTAAGATATTGTCCAAGAGTTGTCCTTGATAGTCTGTGATGTAATGTGCTGTATTAGCTGTATTAAGACGGAGAGTTCCACTATTTTCGGTAGCAAGCTGGCTATAATTTGGAATCTCAATACGCTCTTCTGAAAGTGTATCTGGAAGCCCATTCCAGTTTGTATTCAATGGAATCTCCCAAAGACGCCCTTTGTCTTCATGTTCACCAATAAAGAATTGTTTTTGACTAAGGATAAGCGTATCTTCAACAACTTCTGCACTAACCACAGGGTAACCTGGTTGCTCTAACCAGGTATCCATGAAGCTAGAGACATCCTTACCTGAAGCATCAGAAAGAGCATTCCAAAGGTCACGTCCAACAGTATTGTTATATTGGTGTTTTTCAAAGTAAGCTTTAAGCCCTTTGGCAAAGGCTTCATCGCCCAACCAACGGCGGAGCATATGCATAAGACGGCTACCTTTGGCATAAACAATAGCACTATCAAAGAGGGTATTAATCTCGTCTGGATGATTAACTTCCATGTGGACAGACTGTACTCCGTCTGTTGCGTCACGTTGAAGAGCATGAGGCACACCAGTTGTTTGGAAATCTTCAAAGATGTTCCAGCTTGGTTCAATAGCATCCACTGAAACATACTCCATCATGTTGGCAAAACTTTCGTTAAGCCATAAATCATCCCACCATTTCATGGTAACAAGGTTACCGAACCATTGGTGAGCCAATTCGTGGGCAACAACAAGGGAAACTTGTTGGCGGCTTTCAGCTGAGCTATTTTCATCTACAAGGAGGTAAACTTCACGATAGGTAACGAGACCCCAGTTTTCCATGGCACCCGCTGAGAAGTCAGGAAGAGCAAGGTGGTATGATAATGGGATAGGATACTTGACTTGGAAGTAGTCTTCATAGAAGTCGATGACACGAACGGCAATATCAAGAGCGAAGTCGACGCTATTTTCTGCTTGTGCAACTGTAGCGAAGACACCAACTTCAGTGCCATTTTGTGTTTTGGCTGTTTTACCCTGGAGAGCACCGAAACCAAAGGCGAGAAGGTATGTAGACATGCGAGGTGTTGTCTCGAATGTCCAAACTCCAGTTTCTTCACGCAAATGGCTATTGATTTCTGGCATGTTTGACAAGGCAGTATCGCCTTCTTCAGCGTCAAATTTCAATGAGAGATCAAAAGTCGCTTTTGCTTCTGGTTCATCAACAGAAGGAAAAGCTTCACGGGCGAAATGAGATTCAAATTGTGTTGAAATAATTTCCTTCTTTTCACCATTGTAAGTGTAATATGATGGATAAATACCAGTCATATTATCTGTGATGCGGCCAGAAAATTCTATGAAAATTGTTAGAACCCCAGTTTCTGGAAGCTCAATATGGAAAGCCTCATTGGCATCATCCATTTGGAAGTTCAAGGATTCATTATCCAAGAGAACTGAATTAATGGTAAGGTCTTTTTGGTGAAGGGAGATGTGATTATCAAAGGCTTCACCTGTAATGGCAACATTCCCTGTAAAGGTCTTTTCAGAACGATTAATGTCCAAGAAAAGATTGTAATTTTCAGGGATGAAACTTTCGATAAAACGAGCAACAGATGCTGTCATACGTATATACTCCTAATCTAACTTTTCGTATCGAAACAGACTGACAAATGTTTCGATATTAGACTCTTTTACAAAAGAAAAGGGTCTGAATTATTTAATACAGACCCATTATAACATAGATTGGAAGCTTTGCCTACAGTTCAATGATTTTACCAGATTTGAGGTAGACAACCCACTCGCAGAGATTGCGAGCATAGTCACCGATACGTTCCAAATACATAAGTACTTGGAAATATTCTTTGGCAGCGAAGGCAGCATCAGGATTCTTGCGAACACCTTCTACTGTCATGGCCTGAATATCACGGAAATAGTTATCAATGATTTCATCTGAAGCTGCGATTTCATAAGCGCGTTGTTCGTCACTGTTTAAGTAAACATCTAGAGCATCCTCGACCATGTGGCGAACTGCTTTCCCCATTTTCTTGATTTCAGCTTCAATTTCAGTTATCCGTTCTTCACCTTTAATGCGGATGGTTGCTTTAGCGACAGCAACGGCATGGTCACCCATACGCTCAACGTCGCTAGATGCTTTAAGTGCGGTGATAACTGTACGCAAATCACTTGATACAGGTTGCTGTAGAGCAATAATTTCAAGTGATTTTTTCTCAAGTTTGGTTTCGTAGTTATTGACGATTTCGTCATTTTCAATGACTTCCTTAGCCAAATCACGATCATGGCTGATAAAGGCACGTACAGCTTTCTTAAGCTGAGCTGCAACCTCTGTCCCCATAGCGTAAAATTGGTTGTGGAGTTTTTCTAATTCTTCTTCGAAGGGTGTTCGTAACATCATAATTGTTTTAGTAATCTGTCCTTTCTTAACCGAATTTACCGGTAATATAATCTTCAGTTTCTTTATGTTGTGGATTTAGGAACATGTCTTTTGTTGATGAATACTCAATGAGTTCTCCATCGAGGAAAAAGGCGGTTCGTTGTGAGATGCGGCTTGCCTGTTGCATAGAACGTGTGACTAATAGCAAGGTGTATTGGTTTTTAAGGTTATATAGGGTCTCCTCAATTTTACCAGCGGAGATAGGGTCGAGGGCTGAGGTTGGTTCATCAAGAAGGATAACCTTTGGAGATGTGGCAAGAACCCGTGCAATACAGACACGTTGCTGTTGCCCTCCTGAAAGTCCGAGTGCTGAGTCATGGAGACGGTCTTTAACCTCTTCCCAGATTGAAGCACCTTTTAGTGACTCTTCTACTGCTTTGTCAAGGACAGCCTTATCTTTGATTCCATTGATACGAAGTCCATAAACCACGTTTTCATAGATAGACATTGGAAAAGGATTGGGTTGTTGGAAGACCATTCCGATTTCTTTACGGAGCTCAACAGTGTCTGTTCGAGGACTGTAGACGTTGTGACCATTGTAGGAAACAGCACCAGTAAGTGTCCACTCGGGGTTTAAATCTCCCATTCGGTTGATAGAGCGGAGCAGAGTTGATTTCCCGGATCCTGAAGGTCCGATAAGGGCCGTGATTTCATTTGGATAGAAATCCATTGTCACATTATTAAGGGCTTTTTTCTTATTGAAATACACCGATAAATCATTAATTGAAATGATAGGTTCAGTCATGAGTGCTCCTTTCTATCCAAAACGTCCTGATACATAGTCATTGGTCGACTGTAGGGCAGCGTCTTGGAAGATTTTCTTGGTTTCATCATATTCGATAAGATCACCAAGGTAGAAGAATGCTGTATAATCACTAGCACGCGCTGCTTGTTGCATATTGTGCGTCACGATGATAATAGAGTAATCTTCCTTAAGTTCAAACATGGTCTCTTCGAGCTGCATAGTAGCTACAGGGTCCAATGAAGCTGCAGGTTCGTCCATGAGGAGAATCTGCGGTTTCACAGCAATAGCTCTTGCAATACAAAGACGTTGTTGCTGACCACCTGAAAGGGTAAAGGCAGATTTATGAAGGTCATCTTTAACTTGATCCCAAAGTCCAGCTTGCTTAAGTGATGTTTCAACAATCTCGTCCAAGGTTTGCTTATCTCTTACACCTTTACGTTCGTGAGCAAAGGTGATATTTCTGTAAATAGACTTGGCGAATGGATTTGGACGTTGGAAAACCATTCCAATATGTTTACGCATTTCATAAACATTGATATTACTTGCGTTAACATCGACGCCTTGATAAAGGATTTGTCCAGTAACCTTAGCAATATCAATCGTATCATTCATACGGTTTAGGCTACGAAGAAAGGTTGATTTCCCGCATCCTGAAGGCCCAATAAGAGCCGTAATTTTATTTTTCTCGAATTGCATGTCGATACCTTTGATGGCTTCTTTTTGACCATAATAGACATGTAAGTCCTTTGTTTCAAGAGCGAGCTCCTTCTCTGGGAAGGTGATAATATGACGCTCGTCCCAATTATATTTTGTCATGATAACTCCTTTAAGCGGATGTTAATTTCTTATGGAGGTAAGCTCCCAAACGACGTGCACCAAAATTGAAAATCAAAATGAAAATCAGGAGTACTGCTGCTGAACCAGCAGATACTGCAGTGGCATCAGGTGTCGTACCTTCTGAGTTGACCTTCCAGATGTGAACAGCAAGTGTTTCTGCTTGGCGGAAAATCGAGATTGGACTAGAGATACTAAGCGGATTCCAGTCGCTCCAGTTAAGTGCTGGTGCAGATTGACCTGCTGTATAGATAAGTGCTGCTGCTTCCCCGAAAATACGACCAGAAGCAAGAACGATACCAGTAACAATACCAGGTAAGGCTTCTGGAACAACAACGTGACAGACAGTTTCCCATCGAGACAAGCCTAGAGCTAGACCAGCTTCACGTTGAGTATGGTGAACGGTTCTTAAGCTATCTTCAACCGTACGAGTCATTTGTGGCAAGTTAAAGACAGTTAAGGCCAAGGCACCTGATAGGATTGAAAATCCATACTGAAATTGGACAACGAAAATCAAATAACCAAAGAGTCCGACCACCACTGAAGGTAGTGAAGATAGGATTTCAATACAGGTACGGACAAAGTTGGTAAGTCGTCCTTTTTTAGCATATTCTGATAAGAAGATGCCAGCTCCCATTGAAAGAGGCACAGAAATAATCAAGGTAATAACCAAAAGGAAGAATGAATTGTAGAGTTGAACCCCAATTCCTCCACCAGCTTTGTAGGAAGATGATCGACTAGTCAGGAATGACCAGCTGATGTGTGGTATCCCGCGAACCAAGATATAGAGAATCAAGGCTGCCAGGATTGTTACAATAATGCCAGCAATCACATAAAGCGTGCTGATGGCAATTTTATCAATTTTTTTAGCGTTCATAATTTCTCTTTCTCTCACGGGTAATGAATTTCACCAACATATTAAAACCAAGACTCATCAATAAGAGCACCAAGGCGAGAGACCAAAGGACATTGTTTGAAACAGTACCCATGACTGTATTCCCGATTCCCATAGTCAAGACAGATGTCAATGTTGCTGCTGGTGTCGTTAAAGAAGTTGGAATCACTGCGGAATTTCCGACAACCATTTGGATGGCTAGAGCCTCACCAAAGGCACGGGCCATACCGAAGATAACGGCCGTGAAAATACCTGGTTTAGCCGCATTAAGTGTCACACGCCAAATCGTTTGCCAACGTGTAGCTCCCATTGCTAGACTAGCTTCACGATAGTGACGAGGCACTGCACGAAGTGTATCTGTTGTCATAAAGGTTACGGTTGGTAGAATCATGACGAACAAGACAAAGGTACCTGAAAGAATACCAAAACCTGTTCCACCAAAAATTAAGCGAACAAATGGAACCACGACTTGGAGACCAATGAATCCATATACAACAGATGGAATCCCGACCAAAAGTTCGATGGCGGGTTGTAGGAATTTAGCCCCTTTCGGAGAAATTTCAGTCATAAAGATGGCTGCTCCAATGGCAAATGGGGTTGCAACCAAGGCTGAAAGTAAAGTCACTACGAATGATCCCAAAATCATTGGTAGAGCTCCGAATTTGCCTTCAGATGGTGACCAATCACCACTAAAGAGAAACTCGACCAAGCTAACTTTATTGACAAAGAAAGTCGCCAACCCTTTTTGAGCAACGAAAAGTAAAATCATGGCCACGATGAAAACAATCAAGGCCAGGCAAAGGAAAGTGATTGTTTTACCAAACTTCTCGAGGCGTGAATTTTTAGAGGGTGATGTTAATTGTTTCACCAATTCTTCATTTTTCATGCTTACTCCTCACTCTTTTTTGAGACTTTACCATCAGCATCCTTGGTAACTTTCATGCTATGAATGGAAATGTAACCCATTTTTGCGACGACGTTTTCTTGGACTTCGTCACTCATCATGTAATCTAAGAATTGTTTGGTATAGCTATCCGGTTTCCCCTTGGTATACATATGTTCGTAGGACCAAATCGGCCAATCGTTAGTTGCAACATTTTCAGCTTTGGGTTCAAATCCATTTAACTTCAATGTTTTAACAGAATCATCAAGGTAAGCAAATGATAGGTATGAAATAGCACCTGGTGTCTGAGCAACGATTGACTTAACCATACCGTTAGAATCTTGCTCTTGGGTACGGATTGGTGATTTACCATCCATAATCACTGCATCGAAAGTTGCGCGCGATCCTGAGCTAGCTGCACGGTTAATAATAGTAATCTCTAGGTCTTTACCACCAAGCTGTTTCCAGTTTGTGATTTCACCAGTGAAAATCTTACGCAGTTGTTCTGTTGTCAAGTTATCTACAGAGACTTCTTTGTTTGTAATAACTGCAATCCCTGCAACGGCAACTTGATAGTCAACAAGCTTACTGGCATCTATTCCAGATTTTTCCTCGGCAAAAAGGTCACTGTTTCCGATTTGAACGGCACCGGATTGTACCTGAGAAAGTCCAGTACCAGAACCACCACCTTGGACGTTAACGATATTCTCAGGGTTCTTTTCAGCGAACCCATCTGCTGCCGCCTCCACTAAGGGTTGAAGGGCCGTAGAACCAACTGCTGTAATGGACTGGCCACGGTCAATCCAAGAGGCACAGCCAGTTAAGACTAGCATGGCCATTGCCAGTGACAGAATCACTGCAAGGACTTTTGTTTTTTTCATTTTTGTCCTCCGACATTTTGTAACATAAGTAAGATAGTGTCTTATATATATGCTATTAAAAGACATCTATATAATTATACCAAGTATAAGATAATTAAGTCATATTAAAGTTTGGTTACAGGTTCTTAAATGTGAAATCTTAATCCTTTAGGATAGTAGTTTTTAACCGTGTTTCCAACGATTTTGGCAAATCCAAAACCATTGCCGTCCACTAAAAGCTGATACCAACCGTTAGGATGTGTTTGATCTAGAGTAACCACATTACCAGAAACGTATTGGGCAAACTGGTCTTGAGTTAGCTCTATACTTGAAACAACTTCATCAGAGGTTAACGCAATTCCAAGAGCAAAACTTGGTTCGAAACGTTTTTTCTTGAAGATACCAAGATGCAGACCGTTACGAGCGATTTTTACTTTAGAAAGATCTGGAAGTCCCTTAGGAAGCAGATAGAGATTGTCCCCAAAAACTTGGAGTAAACCATTTAGACTAGTCTTAAGGTGTTTTTTTGCAAAATCTTCCCAATGTTGCTTCTGCTCCTTATTTAGGTTAGATTTTCCTTCTTTGATACGTGTCTGCTCAGGGACGCGTTTATCCTGGAATTTTGCTACAAACTGGCCTTCACCTTTGAAATGGTGTGGATACATTCGAGCTGTTTCTGGAAAATCAATCCCACCTCTCATGCCGTTCCATTTAGGGATTTGCACTAATTTAAGATCAGGGTAATTTTCTAAAATCCAAGCGACAACCCCTTCGTTTTCCTCAGGAGACCAGGTACAGGTTGAGTAGATCAATTGACCACCAGGAGCGAGCATCTTCAATCCGTCTGACAGAATATCCTTCTGCAATTGTGCCAGTTCACTAGGATAATCCTTGTGCCAATATTGGATTGCTTCAGGATCCTTGCGGAACATTCCTTCACCAGAACAGGGTCCATCAAAGACAATCGTATCAAAGTAATTTTTGAAAACTTTGGCTAGCTTATCAGCTGACGTGTTAGTCACAACAACATTTCTCGCCCCAAAACGTTCTATGTTTTCAACCAGAATTTTACTACGCTTTGGATTGATTTCATTGCTGACGAGCAGTCCAGTATTATCTAAGTAGCTTAGAAGATGAGTAGACTTTCCGCCTGGAGCAGCTGCCAAGTCTAAGACACGACTTCCCTTGGCCGGAGCTGCCACTTGAGCAACCATTTGAGCAGCCGGTTCCTGAGAATAAACCAAACCAGTTGCATGATCGGCAGATTTTCCAGAAATTTTACCGTAATGGCCCCAAGGTGTTTCAGGAATAGCATCAGAAAAGTCCTTCTGTTGCTTTTTCAGAGGGTTAGTACGGTAGGCGGACACGGCTTCTTGGTCAAAAGATGCAAAGAAGTCCTTCGCTTCATCTCCAAGGAGGTTATTATATTTTTCTATAAAGTCTGATGGAAATTGCATAGTTTCCTTTCTATCAAAAAACTGGACTAACCAAGAGAACTTGCTGTTCTGATTTGTCCAGTATGTTTTTTTGTTTTAAATTAATTTTCTGAGCCCATAATATCCTTGATTTCTTCAAGTCTGTCTTTAGGCACAAGCATTACAGCTTGACGACTAGAATAATCCAGTGGTTCTCCGGTAATGGTCTCAAGATGATAACCCAATTTTTCTCCCATAATACTTGCTGCAGCATAGTCCCAAGGGTAAATAACTGAAAAGTAAGCTAAAATTTGACCAGATAGGACTTTTGACATGCTTAAACCAGCACCACCGTAGACACGAACACCCAAGGTCTTATCAATAAGGTCTTTTAAACCGTGAAAATTTTTAGCATACATCGCTCCATTGCTAGCGACTAGGCACCGGTCTAAAGGTCGACTTTTATAGGCTGGAAGCAATTTGTCATTACAATACACATCAAACTGGCCACCACCATAGAAAAGTTGATCAGCCATGACGTTATAAATGAGACCAAATTTCCCTTGCCCCTCTTCATAGTAGGCAATCATCACACAAAAATTATCTTGTTGGACAATAAAATTGACCGTTCCATCAATAGGATCCAAGACCCAGACGTTCCCATCTTTGATATTATGCACCAAGCCATTTTCTTCAGCAAAAATATTGTCTGAAGGAAAGGAAGATTTAATACGTGCCACGAGTAAATCTTGTGTTTGTTTGTCAATATTAGTAACTAAATCATCAAAAGCCGTCTTTTCTTCGACTGTGATTGTTTTGCTTAAACTTTCTTTAATAAAAGCACCAGCTTCTTTGATGATTTCTTTGGCGAAAATCAGTTTATTTTCCAAGTGATACAAATCCTTTATCTTTTGCTTTAGCAGCTTTGACAGCTTGATAGGTTGAAAAACCGCTAGCTTCTTCAAAGGCCTTGTCTAGTTGCTTTTCAGGTGCCTTTCCTGGAACAACTGTTTTAAACGCCTTATAGGCCTGCAAGAGCTGATCACGGTCAACCTTACTCTCATATGCTTTTTCTACCTGACTCAAAAAATGAAGCACTGTGGTGATTTCCTCAGTGCTCCATGATGGATCGAGTGGGTAGTAATAATTTCCTTTAGTCATTGTTACCCTTAATTTCAGCACGAATGGTCGCTTGACGCAGTTCTTGCTTTCTATAATCACGAGGCAAAAAGGCACGAATTTCATCTTCGTTAAAACCGATTTGCATACGTTTGTTATCCATAATGATAGGTCGACGAAGAAGATTGGGATATTCAGAAATCAATTGAATGAGTTCCTTAATTGTCAAATTATCCACATCAATATTCAACTTCTGAAAGACTTTGGAACGAGTTGAAATGATATCTTCAGTACCATTTTCCGTGTAAGACAAAATCTTCATCAACTCATCGTGAGTTAATGGGCTCGTGATGATATTGTGTTCGTCAAAAGCAACTTCATGATTGGTCAACCAGGCTCGTGCCTTTCTACAGCTGGTGCAGCTAGGTGATAAAAATAAAGTTACCATGCAAACACCCCTTTCACTTTAACATTCCTAAAACATTATACATTATTTGATTAGTTTTGGCTACGCTTTCTTAAAATTTTTCCGCGATTTTTTTATCCGCTTCCAGTTGGTTGCATAGATCGTCTATATTATTGAACTTGATCATATCACGGATATAATCTAACCAGAAAACTTCGATTGTTTTTCCATAAATATCACCTTCAAAATCAAAGATATTGGCTTCAAGACGTAACTCCGTACCACCAAAGGTGACATTTTTTCCTAGACTAGTCATAGAACGATAGCGTTTTCCATCAATGACAACATCAGCAACGTAAACCCCATAAGCTGGGAGATAGGTTCTATCAATTGGTGCCAGATTTGCCGTTGGAAAACCAATAGTGCGTCCACGAGCATCTCCGTGGACCACAATACCCCGTGTAGAGAATTCATGACCCAAGAGGTAATTTGCCTCTTTAACCTTACCTTCTCTAATCAACTGGCGAACACGGGTTGATGAAATCTTTTCACCATCACTTTGTTGTTCTTCAATGACATGTACCCTTCCAGAAAAATTTCGAGCTAAATAGTCCGCATCTGTTCGATGGTGTCCAAACTTGTAATCAAAGCCCACTACAACCTCTTGAGCTTTCAAACGCTTAATATAACGAGCAATGAAGTCGTCAGAACTTGTTCGAGCAAAATCACTATTAAAATCTGTTAAATAAAGCTGATCTGTTCCATAGGCTTCAAAAAGATCACAACGTCTTTGAGGTGCTGTAATGTGCAGAAGGAGATCATCCGTATACCGTTGAAAAGTCAGTTGAGGACTTTCATTAAAGGTAAGGACAGCTACTTCAAGCTGTTTGTCGTCAGCAATCTGGCGTGCCTTATCAAAAAGGACCTTATGACCACGATGAAGCGCATCGAAATAGCCTAAGACCAGGACAGTTTCCTTATCCTGATGGATATCTTTATAATCGTTAATAGAAGTTATTTTCATTGACTTAATACTTTTCTAGGTTTATAAACTTGATTTCGCTTTTCCATGATGGCTAGTACTTTGTCTCCTAAAAAGGCCGCAACCAAAGGCTCTTGGCTATCAATTGAAATAAAGCGACCAAATGAGATTTCTTTGGCATCATCTTCATTGACTTGTACTGCCGGCAAATCCTGAACACCGAATTCAATGGGAAGGAGAAAGGACGTATCCCCTGCTTCTACCATTTCTGAGATTTGTGAGAGAGTTAATGCCTTATCTAAGGTTAGACCAGCTGAAGCTGTTCGACGAAGAGCAGACATATGACTTGCGTAGCCGAGCTTAGCACCCAAATCGACAGATAAGGTACGGACATAAGTACCCTTACTACAAGCAACACGGAAGGTGAATTTTGCGGTGTTGTTTTCCAATTCAATAGGAGAGGTACGGACAAACTCGGTAATTGTCACTTGACGTTGTGGACGCTCTACTTCTTCACCAGCGCGTGCGTACTCATAAAGTTTCTTTCCGTTGACCTTAACCGCTGAGTACATAGGAGGAATTTGTGTGATTTCTCTCTCAAAACTAGCCATTGCCTGATCGACAGTTACTTCATCTAGCTCTGTTATTGGAGTTGTTTGAACGACATCTCCACTAGCATCCTCGGTAGTTGTTGAAAATCCAATGGTGATTTCGCCCTCATAGACTTTACCTGCTTCAGTCATGTATTCAATAACACGAGTAGCTTTTCCAACCGCTATAGGTAGAACACCAGTAACATCTGGATCAAGAGTTCCTCCGTGCCCAATTTTTTTCTCATGTAATATTTTGCGTAGTTTAAAAACAGCATCATGACTGGTCATTCCAGCCTCTTTTTTTAGATTAATAATTCCTGAAATCATACTTTTAATTATATCAAAAGCAATCCTAAAGAGCTAGGTAGAAATATAAAGAGGCAGAGAGCAAAGTCTCTAACCTCTTAAGTATAATAGTCATACGCAATCGCAGGTCTGCTAGCTTTTTTAATCGATATCTCTATTAAGGTCGCTTTCCAGTTCAAAGAAAGGCTGAATATCTTGCACATACTCTAAGACACCTTGAAAATCCCCCTGGTTATCCCTGACAGCTGCATAGGTAACATAAACGAATTTTCCTAAACGTTCAGATTTGAACCACATTGGAACTTGGTCACGCTCCCCTCTTCTTAGTAATTCAAAGATTTTCTTGACCTTTTCAAGCACTTTTGGCGGATGACAAAGTTCAACGTTTCGTCCAATTTGGCTAGGTGTTCGTTTAAAGACCATCTCATTGGCTGGAACATTATCATTATAGTACTGGAAAATATCGTCTTTATTGACGAAAGTGATTTCCAAAGGAAGATGGTTAAGAATGAGATTGGCCTGCTCCACAGAAAGATAACCATTGCCAAAAGGCTGAGTCGTTTCTCTATCTACGACAGTTTCAGTTTTTGGTTTTGGAGTGAAGCTGATGGTGAACTGCCCTTCGGGAGTGTCAATAATTCGGGTATTATCCAGACGTTCGTCACTACTTAGTTCAGATTGTTCTTGCGATGTATCAGCATTTACCTCCTCAAAACGTTCACGCTTAGGTTTCCAGACAGCTGTAGGTTTTATTATTGCATAGCCATAGGCATCGCTTTCTTCGGCAATCGAAAGCCAATCGTCTTGCGTGAAGGTTTCAAGCAGAATCATAAGTAAGATAGCCTCTTCTTTGAAAATCATGGCTTCAAATTCTTCTGAGAAAGCTTCAAAGGACTTTGAAAATTCTTCTAAATCAGTATCTGGAAGTTCTTTTAATTTAGCTTCTGCTGCTCTAAAAAGTTTTCGGATATCATCATCTACTCCCCACATCACTTTTGGAGGGGAGTCATGGCCATGACGTTCCATAATTGGAAAGAAGAGCTTTTCTTTACGTGTGTAATGGTTATGGAATTGTCCCAATAAAGACATCTGATGTCTAAGCCCATTGAGTAGGTCAGATTTGAAATCTTCATTTTCAGGCTTACTAATGTTTTCAATGATACGTCGGATACGGAGTATGGCTGAACGAAGCGCTAGATTTTCTTGCTTGAAAACATAGACAGGGTGGCCCTCTTGATCAGCATCCGCCACTTCCACATCTGCAATTGCTCCTTTAAAGAGGTTAGCGTGGACATTGCAGAGGCTCATAACATCTTCAAAGGTAACCCCATCTTCAGATGACATCAATTCATGCTCCATCATAGAGATTTCAAGAGCAGATACTCCCTTGAAGTGTTGATTGAAGCGTTCTTGAACACTTTCAGGACTGGCTCCATGGTGTAAATCTAGGAGTATTTCTTTGAGTATTTGAATACGATTATTTTCCATGTTAGTCTCCGATGACATCATAACCATTGAACAGTAAGGTTTGCTTGATTTTGTCCAAGGGAATGTTAGCTAACTTAGAGCCAGCTTTTATACTGGTTACCTTACCAACAGTATTTAGCATAGCAGGGTTGGACAAGGGCTTAAAACCAAGATCAATCAGTAACTCCTTAACCTCTGGATGCTCTTTAATGATGGTTGCGACGGGTTGTGATAAATCTATAGTGTTGGTAGTCATAATGACCTCCTAATAACATATTTACTACTACCATTATACACGAGAATAATAAAAAAAGACCAACAAATCCTAGTTTGATGGCTTTTGATTAATTTCCAAATAGGGCTTCTGTGACATTATGCTGGATGTTTTCCCACTCTTGCTCTGCACGAATCATCTTACGGTGGTAATCAGCACGCCCACGTAGGTAGGCAGCAATTTGGTAATCTTGCTTCACAATTGGTATCTCAGGAATTTTGATGTCTAAGAGGTCAGCCGTCGATAAATTTAGGACAGCCTTTCCCTTATCAGCATAGTCTAAATAGGTACGACCAATCTCTGTCTCAAGGAAAAACTTGATGTAGAAACCACGGAGTTTTTCCTTAGGTCTTAATACTGTGATATTTGATGAGGCGACAACTTCTCGCTTGTCCTGATCTTCGAAAACAGCAACTTTTTGTACAGTTCCCTTAGATGCAATAAGAACATCTCCATCTTCTAAGAGAAATCGTAAAAGTTTGCGGCGTTCCTCAGAAAATGTTTTAAGGTCATCGTAGGCAATACAGTTAGGTGTCATATCCGATAGATTAATGACAGCAAATTCACCAGGTTCTGCCTTAGCTGGGACAGCTTTTCCTTTAAATTGATCAACAACATCGCCTAAACGAACAAGTTTGTCTGTATTAGCTTCGTAATCGATAATCAGTTGAGGTCTTTCTTTTTCAGACATTGAATCTCCTTTTTTATATTTTACTATCCGTATTGAGTATTGCTATACAATAATAGCAAGAAGCTAATACTTTTGCAAGTAAAAACTGTAAGAAAGGCAAAATAAAAAAGAGACCTGTACCTCTTTTTTATAAGCTCTTAACTGCTGCTACTGCCGCTTCATAGTTTGAATCAGTATTGATATTGTCCAAATATTCGACATAAGTAATCTTGTTGTCAGCATCTGCCACTAAAACGGCACGCGCTAACAAGTGCCATTCTTCAATAAGAACACCATAATCTTTACCAAAACTATTATCATAGTAGTCAGAAAGCATAATGGCATTTTCAAGACCTTCAGCACCACACCAACGAGCTTGTGCAAATGGTAGGTCCGCTGAAATAGTGATAACTACAGTATCATCTAGTTCTGACAATTCCTTGTTAAAGGTACGTGTTTGAGTTGAACAAATACCAGTATCGATTGATGGAACAATAGAGATAACTTTTTTCTTTCCATCGAATTCTGAAAGTGATTTTTTCGTCAAATCTGTTGTGGTCAAGTTAAAGTCACGCAAGGTATCTCCAACTTGAAGTTGTTTGTCTTCTGCTACTGTAACTGGTTTTCCAATAAATGTTGGCATGTTAGTCCTCCAATACTTTTTTTACTATTGTACTGTAAATATAGCAATAAGCCTAAGCATTTGTTTAGAACTTTTCAAACAGTAGTCTAATTTTTTCAGCAATAACTGCATTAATTGCAGGAATAACCTCATCCGCAAAGTTTTTTAGGTAGGGATAATCATCAATTTGCACTCCATATATAGCATTTTTGAAAAGAGAAATATCATTTTGATCATTTCCAAAAGCTACAAAGTCTTTACCAAAGTGGTTTAAAACAGTACTAGCCTTGCTCACACCTTTAGTATTAATGTAAAGACACCTTTCGATATCATGGTAAGTAAGGTCTAAACATTCCAGTTTGTTTAGATTAAAGATAAGGTCTTCACGTATATCTTCATGCTCTACAAGTGGAATAACAACTTTGATAGGCTCATTAAGTTCATGAACAGGCAAAATCCTTGCTTTGTTTAATGGATCAACATTTGAAAGAAAAGGGATTTTCTCAGGATTTTGAATAGCATAATTAAAGGTATCATCAATAAAATAAGGGAGATTATAAGTATCACAGTAGCTAACAATCGTTCTTAGAGCAGAAGAAGGTATTGTGTATTGTGATACTAAACATTCATCTTGAAAGACTTCACCACCGTTTAAGCCAACTACTGTCAGCTTTCTCAATTCTCCTTCTAAAATACTAAGACAATCTCTGTAAGAGCGTGCTGTTGCAAAAATAATGTCATGCCCGTATTTTGGTGCAGTTAAAAGAACCTTTTGTAGGTCTTTCGACATGGTCATACCATCAAAACATAGGGTTCCATCCAAATCAAAAACAAATTTCATAGGGATAGTATAACAAAAAACCAGCTAAAGAGCTGGCTAAATCATTTTGTATTGAAATACTTAGATTTTATCAAGAGCTAGTTTTAAATCTTCAATCAAATCATCTGCGTTTTCCAAACCAACTGAGATACGAATTTGATTTGGAGTGACACCACAAGCTAGTAAATCAGCTTCTGCCAATTGTTGGTGAGTTGTTGTTGCAGGGTGCACCACCAAAGATTTTGCATCAGCAACGTTAGCTAAATCTGAGAAGATTTCAAGATTATCAATTACGGTACGTGCTTCGTCTTGTCCACCTTTAACATGGAAAGTGAAAATAGAACCTGGTCCTTTAGGGAAGTATTTTTGTGCCAAATCATAGTAAGGACTTGATGGTAATCCAGGATAGTTAACTTTTTCAACTTTTGGATGATTTTCCAAAAAGTCTACGATCTTTTTAGCATTTTCGACGCGGCGTTCGACACGAAGTGAAAGTGTTTCAAGTCCTTGTAAAAGTAAGAAAGCATTGAAAGGTGCTAAGGCAGCTCCTGTGTCACGCAAAAGTTGGGTACGAAGGGCAGTGATAAATGCTGCTGGACCAACATCACGTGTATAGCTGATATTGTGGTAAGATGGGTCTTCTTCAACCAACTGTGGGAATTTTCCTGAAGCTTCCCAGTCAAATTTACCAGAATCGACGATAAGGCCTCCGATGGTTGTTCCATGTCCACCGATAAACTTCGTCGCAGAATGAACCACGATATCTACACCATGGGTGATAACATTGATGAGATATGGAGTACCAAAAGTATTGTCAGCAACCAATGGAATATTATGACTGTGAGCAATCTCAGCAATCTTTTCAAAATCAGGAATGTTGATAAGCGGATTACCCAAAGACTCAATCAAGACAAGTTTGGTATTATCTTTGATAGCAGCTTCAATTTCTTCAGGATTGTCAACATCTACAAAAGTTGTTGTGACACCATAGCGTGGAAGAGTTTCTTTTAAGAGATTGAATGTCCCGCCATAGAGGGTTGTCGCAGCAACAACATGATCACCAGCATGTGCCAAGCCAAGGATTGCATAGGTGATTGCAGCCATACCTGAAGCCGTAGCCAAGGCACCAACACCACCTTCGAGGGCTGCAATACGTTCTTCAAGTACTGCTACTGTTGGATTGGTAATACGTGTGTAAATATTACCCGGTTTTCTAAGGGCAAAAAGATCTTCACCTTCTTGAGCATCGTCAAAAACATATGAAGTCGTTTGGTAAATTGGAACAGCACGTGATTTTGTTTCCTTGTCAGGTGTTTGTCCAGCGTGTAATTGTAAGGTTTCAAA
Source organism: Streptococcus sp. 1004_SSPC (assembly GCF_001069025.1). Lineage (NCBI taxonomy): Bacteria > Bacillati > Bacillota > Bacilli > Lactobacillales > Streptococcaceae > Streptococcus > Streptococcus sp. 1004_SSPC. Next base: position 35,910 of record NZ_JWGQ01000049.1, read on the forward strand.
TGAAAATTCTCGTGACATATGGGTGTCCTCCAAAACAAAAGTTGCCTTCATTCTACACCCAGAAAAGCCAGCTGTCTAATAGAAATGTTTTATCAATGTGATAGGGAGGGCTTATAAAAAGGACCTTTCGGTCCCTTTCTATTTCTTCACAATAGGTGCTACGCTTGACAAGACTTTTTTAAGTCCAACTTCTGGGAATTTTATCTTAAGTTCCTGTGTCTTGCCACTTCCAGTTACTTCTAGAACGGTACCATCTCCCCACTTCTTGTGGTGAGCAATATCTCCGATTTCCCAATCAGTAGCTGAATTTCCAGAGTCTGAAGCCTTACCAAAAGGTAGTCCGCCAGTAGCTTTTGAAAATGGCTGAGCGCCAGTATGCCTTTGAGGTTGTGCATTTGCTTTTCTGGTCTGAAGCGCTTGTTGTAAACTCATGCCTTGACCAAATTGTGTTGGCTCTTCCTTTGTAAAACGAACACCAAATGATGAATTGGCTGGACGTGCTAGACCTTGATATTGTAATAAATCATCTGAAATTTCACGCAAGAAACGGCTAGGGCGATTATAGCTGGTCTTACCAAAAAGCGTACGCGTATTAGCGTTGGTAAGGAAAAGAATCTCTTCCGCCCGAGTGATACCTACGTAAGCTAAGCGACGCTCTTCTTCGAGTTCTTCTGGATCCTCTGAAGAACGAGACAAAGGGAAGACTCCCTCTTCCATACCGATAAGAAAGACGACTGGGAATTCAAGTCCTTTAGCAGCATGAAGAGTCATCAAGGTTACTTCTGCTGCTTCCATATCACCATCGTCCGTATCAGCAATCAAAGCCAAATCGTTCAAAAAACGGCCTAAACGGTCAATGCCTGTCTCGTCTTCAGTAACATCTGTATTAGTTTCGTCAAAATTCTTGGTTACAGACATGAACTCTTCGATATTTTCAATGCGTGCTTGGCTTTCAAGCGTTTGTTGCATGGACAGAGCATCCAGATAACCAGACTTGTCTAAAATAGCTTCTACAGTCTCGGTAATGCTTAGCCCATCCAACTGTTCACGTAGGTTCAGAATCGTGTTAGCGAAATCGTAAACGCCTTGAGCTGCTTTTCCCTTAATAGGAGACAACATAATATTCGCTGAAGCATCTAGGAGACTCATGTTTTGCTCATAGGCAAAGGTACGAATCTTTTCAAGCGTACCAGGCCCAACTCCGCGTTTAGGTTCATTGACGACACGTTCAAAACTGATGTTATCTGAAGGGTTGGCAATCAAGTTCAAATAAGAAATAACATCACGAATCTCTTTACGGCTGTAGAATTTTGTCCCACCAACCATTGTATAAGGAATATTAGACTTGAGCAAGGCTTCCTCAATAGTACGAGACTGAGCATTGGTACGGTAAAGAACAGCGAAGTCTTTGAAATTCTTGCCTTCTTCACGGACGATATTGTCGATTGTTGAAGCTACGAATATAGCTTCATCACGCTCATCGTTAGCACGGTAATAAACAATCTGTTCACCGTCATCATTTTGAGTCCAAAGTTTCTTAGGACGGCGGTTGCGGTTGTTCTTGATGACTTCGTTGGCCGCCTGGAGAATCTTCTTGGTTGAACGGTAGTTTTCCTCCAAGAGAACTACCTTGGCTTCAGGATAGTCCTTCTCAAAATCAAGGATGTTCTGCATATCAGCCCCACGCCAACCGTAGATTGATTGGTCCGCATCACCTACGACACAGATATTCTTGAAGCGAGATGCTAAGAGTTTTACCAACTGATACTGAGCATGGTTGGTATCTTGGTACTCATCCACGTGAATGTACTGATAACGCTGCTGATAATAGGCGAGAACATCAGGATTTTTGTCAAAGAGACGTAAAGTCATCATAATCAAATCGTCAAAATCCATGGCTTCGCTACGACGGAGCTCTTCCTGATAGGACTTATAACATTTAGCAACGATTTGGGTGTACATATCACCAGCCTGGTGCTCATAGGCCACTTCATCCAATAAATCATTTTTGGCGTTGGAAATCGTCCCTAAGATGGCACGTTCATTCCACTTCTTAGGATCAAGATTAAGAGTCTTTAGAATACGTTTCATCAAAGTACGTTGTTCCCCAGGATCTACGATAGTAAAGTTTCGGTTGTATCCAATATGGTCCGCTTCACGACGAAGGATTCGCACACACATGCTATGGAAGGTCGCAATCAAGGTTTCTGAAGTTGCTGGATTTAAAGCCATAGCACGCTCACGCATCTCACGGGCAGCCTTATTGGTAAAGGTGATGGCTAGGATATTCCAGGGATTGATCATTTTCTCGTCGATAAGGTAGGCAATGCGGTGGGTAAGCACACGTGTCTTCCCAGATCCTGCACCAGCCATAATCAAAAGAGGGCCTTCAGTCGTTTGAACTGCTTCGGCCTGTTTGTCATTCATACCAGTTAATAATGGGTTCATCATATTCTCCATTCTCAAAAATAAGCTCTACTATTTTATCATTTTTTGAATGAAAATGCAGACTCTATTCATAATGAGTGTGAAATAACTTTAGCAAATAATCGTTTGTTTTTATTGGGAGGTTATTTGCTTAACATGATTGTTATTCCAGGCTTTTCTAGGTTTTGATGAAAGGCATTCTTCAGTATAATATTCGGTTTTTTATAGTTTTGATGAAAATTAGTGTTGACACTGTTCGGTTTTTTCGATAAGATAGAACCACAATAAAATAAGAACCGAGTGATGTCATCAGGAAGACTGGTGATTGACGGACTTCTGGAGAGATCTTGAAACAGCCTTAGCTGTAAACAAGACACCGAAGGGGCAAGGGGTAACAACCGAAACTCTCAGGTAAAAGGACAGAAAGCATCGCAAGTTTTTAACTTGTAGTAATAGCTTTGTTTTCTCAGAGGTCTGGTTAAGCCAAACCTCTTTTTTGACGTCTCGGTTAAAGGAGATTGTTACATTCATGTTAGACTTTTTTACTACCATTGATGATTTTGTCTGGGGTCCACCCCTTTTGGTCCTTCTTGTAGGAACTGGGATTTACCTTACGCTTCGTCTTGGACTTTTGCAAATCATTCGTCTGCCTAAAGCCTTTAAACTTATCTTTGCTGAAGATAAAGGGGAAGGTGATATTTCTAGTTTTGCAGCCCTCGCAACGGCTCTTGCTGCAACTGTTGGTACAGGTAACATTGTCGGTGTAGCTACTGCCATCAAAACTGGTGGACCTGGTGCCCTTTTCTGGATGTGGATTGCCGCTTTCTTTGGTATGGCAACCAAATATTCCGAAGGTCTTTTGGCTATTAAATTCCGTACACTTGATGACCAGGGTAATGTTTCTGGTGGTCCAATGTATTACATTACACACGGTTTTTCTGGGAAATGGCAAACTATTGCTAAACCTTTGGCCTACTTCTTTGCCTTTGCAGGTGTCCTAGTTGCATGGTTGGGGATTGGTACTTTCTCTCAAGTAAACTCAATCACATCATCTCTTCAAAACAGCTTTGATTGGTCACCAAAAATTGTCAGTGTTATCTTAGCTCTTATTACTGCTGCCATCATTTTTGGTGGTATCCAATCTATCTCTAAAGTTTCTGAAAAGGTCGTACCATTTATGGCTGGACTTTATATCCTAGCAGCTCTTGTGGTTATCATTACTAACTTTAGTCAACTTCTTCCAGTCCTTGAAACAGTCTTCCAATCTGCCTTTACTGGTAAAGCAGCTGTAGGTGGTTTTGCTGGTGCAACAGTCATGGTTGCAATGCGTCTTGGTATTGCGCGTGGTGTCTTCTCAAATGAGTCAGGTCTTGGATCAGCTCCTATCGCTGCAGCTGCTGCTAAGACCGAAGAACCTGTTGACCAAGGTTTGATTTCAATGACAGGTACTTTCATTGATACGATTATCATCTGTACACTTACTGGTCTTGCTATCCTTGTAACTGGTCAATGGTCAGGTAGCCTAGAAGGTGCCCCAATGACACAAGCGGCCTTCTCTTCTGTTTTTGGTACATTTGGTGAAATTGCCTTAACACTTTCTTTGGTTCTCTTTGCCTTTACAACAATCTTGGGTTGGTCTTACTACGGTGAACGTTGTTTCGAATTCATTTTCAAATCAACGAAATTCCTTCCACTCTACCGCCTCATTTTTGTGGTTATGGTTGCTCTTGGTGGTTACCTCACACTTGATGTTGTTTGGAAAATTGCGGATATCGTAAACGGATTGATGGCATTGCCTAACTTGATTGCCCTCCTAGTCCTCTCACCAATCATCATTAAAGAAACCAAATCATACTTTGAACGCCACAAATAAACAAAAAGAGCTCAGGCTCTTTTTTCTTGGCTTTATCGGCACCAATCCTTGCTCCCACTGGTCTTTTGCGTTACAATGAAATTAAATCATTTTAAAACTGATACAGAAAAAATCCAAAGGAATAATTATGTCAATTACTAAAGAATTTGATACGATTACTGCAATTTCAACGCCTTTAGGTGAAGGTGCTATTGGTATTGTTCGCTTATCTGGAACCGATGCTGTTGCTATTGCTAATAAGGTTTTCAAAGGAAAAAATTTAGAAACGGTCGCTTCACATACTATCAATTACGGTCATATCGTGGAAAATGATGAAACCATTGATGAAGTCATGGTCAGTGTGATGCGTGCACCAAAGACCTTTACACGCGAGGATGTCGTGGAAATCAACACACATGGTGGTGTCGCTGTTACTAATGAAATCCTTCAACTCCTAATTCGTTCTGGAGCTCGTATGGCTGAACCAGGGGAATTTACCAAACGTGCCTTCTTGAATGGTCGTGTGGACTTGACCCAGGCCGAAGCTGTCATGGATTTGATTCGTGCTAAAACTGATAAGGCTATGGCCGTTGCCGTTTCCCAACTTGATGGTTCGCTCAAGGATCTCATTAACAACACTCGCCAAGAAATCCTTAACACTTTGGCTCAAGTCGAGGTGAATATTGATTACCCAGAGTATGATGATGTTGAAGAAGTTACTACAGCTCTTGTACGTGAAAAGACTCAAGATTTTCAAGCACTTCTAGAAAATCTTCTTGCTACTGCCAAACGAGGGAAAATCCTACGAGAAGGTCTTTCGACAGCAATCATAGGCCGTCCTAATGTCGGAAAATCTAGTCTTCTCAACAATCTCCTACGTGAAGAGAAAGCTATCGTTACTGATATTGAAGGGACTACCCGTGATGTTATTGAAGAATACGTTAATATTAAGGGTGTTCCTCTTAAGTTAATTGATACCGCTGGTATTCGTGACACAGATGATGTGGTCGAAAAAATTGGTGTTGAGCGTTCTAAGAAAGCTCTTGAAGAGGCTGACCTGGTTCTTCTTGTCCTTAATAGCTCCGAACCGCTAACTGAGCAAGACCGTACATTACTCGAAATTAGCAAAAATAGCAATCGTATCATTCTCCTAAATAAAACTGACCTTCCACAAGCAATCCAAATGGAAGAGCTTCCTGAAGATGTCATTCCGATTTCAGTCCTCAAGAATGAAAACATTGACAAAATCGAAGATCGCATCAACCAACTCTTCTTTGATAATGCTGGCTTAGTGGAAAAAGATGCTACTTATCTCTCAAATGCACGACATATTTCACTCATTGAAAGGGCGCTTGAAAGTCTTGAAGCCGTCAATCAAGGACTTGAATTAGGTATGCCTGTTGACCTATTACAAGTTGATATGACTCGCACATGGGAAATTCTTGGCGAAATTACCGGTGACGCCGCACCGGATGAACTCATTACGCAACTCTTTAGTCAGTTCTGCCTAGGGAAATAAACATAACTAAATTTATGTAAAAAGATGTTGCATCATCTTTTTACTTTACATACCTTAAATACAGAAATAAAATTATGTAAAAAATATATCTATATCATAAGACGATTAACTCATGCTTTTTAAGAAATAAAATGCTATCATGGTACTATCCTATGATTTTGAAAGGTTTACCATGAGTCAAGCAGCTACTGATACTGATTTTAAACATTTGATAGATTTTGACGATAATCTGCTTCCGTTTCGACTGACGGAAATCAAGGTTGAAAATGGACGTCCTGATATCCTTTTTCATTGGCATCCTGAGCTTGAGATTCAGTACGTTTATGAGGGGACAGCTCGCTATCATATTGATTATGACTATTTTGACAGTCAGGCTGGAGATATTTTTTTGATAGGTCCTAATGAGCTTCATTCGATTCATCCCATAGATAATCAGTCTCATCATACTGACACCCTTCATTTTCATTTGGATATGTTGGGACAGTCTCTGGTGGATCTGCTTAGTCTCCGATATCTTCAGCCCTTACAGAATTCCAATTTTAAGTTTAAACAATGTCTAAGACCATCAGACGAGGGTTATACGGAAATAAAAGCACTTCTTTTCGAGATTTTTAAGATGATTCGTCAGAAAGATCGTCACTATGAACTTCTTCTCAAGTCAAAGTTGGAAGAATTAATCTACCTCCTCTACTTCTATCGTTTGGTAAAGCGAAAAACTTCTGATGATCATTATCGAAAAAATGATAAAATTCGTGAAATCATTGATTACATCAATCAACATTATGCTGAAAATCTCACGATTGAAAAGTTGTCAGAGCTCATGGGATATAGTAAGACACACTTTATGACGATTTTTAAACAACATACTGGCACCTCTTGTACCGAATTTATCATTCAAGCAAGACTACATGCTGCTTGTGAGGAGCTCCGCAATAGCGTAAAACCAGTTTTGGAAATTGCTACTAATGTTGGTTTTAATAATTTATCCAATTTCAACCGTCAATTTAAACACTATTACGACCAAACACCAAGTCAGTATCGAAAAACACATAGCAACAACAATAAAACAAAAAAGAGTTAGCCAAATGGTTAACTCTAATTTTTATCTGCAAACTTCTTAGTATTTCTCTTTAGCTTTGTGTTTTCCGCTAATTCCAAAGAGAGTTAACAACATACCAAGTCCGAGGAGCCCAGCGTGTGAGGCCTTATCACCTGTTGTAGGAAGTTCTTCGGTTTAGCCTAAAGTTTCAGTAACCTTTTCAATTTCCTTAAGAGTTTCGTTTGAAGTTGAAACGAAGAAGGCTTTACCGGTAGGTGTTGTTACTACTTTAGATACTACTGGTTTAGTTTTTTCTAACACTTTAGAAGCTACAGTTCGATCAATAGTATTTAATGGATTAACCCTTGTATCTTCCGCATTCTCTTTCTTATTTAAAACAGCAAAATCGGCACTTGAAATAGAAATTGTACGTGAATTAGGATTAATTACTGCGTATTTCGTAAGATCTGCATGAGTCAAGTAATCAGCAAAGGCTGTATCGAGTGAAGGAGCCTCTTCACGTGGACCACCAAGCATTGTGAAGCCATCGCCACCAGCAGCCAAGAAGTCATTCGTTACAAGGTAGTAAGTTTCATTAGTGTTGAGCGGTTTATAGACACCAGTTTCTTGATCCAAAATGTCAATTGATAAGATACGTTTTTCAGCTGGAAAAGTTGTGTCATAATATACGCGAGCTCCAGCGACTTGAAGGAAACCAGCTGAAGGTCTTTCTGAAAAGTCTCTAGTTTCTGCTTCTTTCAATGCTTTCTCGTAGCATTGACTGACGATAGCATTGATTTTGGGATTCCTCCTCTCTGCTTCACGAATGGTAGCCTACACTAGTTCTCGGGGACTGACCATCTTATTTTGCACAGCTTCATCCATTGCCGTTGCATCTAACTGCTCATTAATTGTCCTCATATACTCTCCCTGCTTATCTTTTCCTAAATTATACTAAAAAAAGCGAAACGCCTAAAACGTTCCACCTTAAATCATGATAACTAGTCTTGCCAAGTTTCTTGGTTTTCTTTGAATTTCCTCAAGAGTTGAAGTCCGTCTGCTGTAATGTAACCTTGAACTTTAGCAACCTTAATCAACTCAGTGTAGTTTGAAAGAGTGACCAATTTCACACCGGCATCCGCAAAGTTTTTCTCAGCTTTTGGCAATTCGTAAGTAAAGATAGCCACAACACCGATGACATCAGCCCCTTCACGCTCTGCAGCTGCTACAGCATCAAGTACTGAACCGCCAGTTGAAATCAAGTCTTCAACAACAACCATTTTTTCGCCTTTAACCACACGACCTTCGATTTGGTTACCAGCACCGTGATCTTTTGGTTTGCTACGGATGTAGGCAAATGGAAGGTTCATCTTGTCAGCTATAATCGCACCGTGAGGAATACCCGCAGTTGCAGTACCTGCAATTACTTCTACTTCGGGAAATTCTTCCTTAATTTTTTCCACAAAACCATTTTCAATAAGTGTACGAGTTTCTGGATAAGACAAAGTAATACGGTTGTCTGTGTAGATTGGCGATTTGATTCCTGATGCCCATGTAAATGGTTCTTCAGGTTTAAGGTAAACAGCCTTGATATCGAGCAAGTCAGATGCGATTTGTGATGCTAATGTCATAATTATTATCCTCCGTAAAGCGTTTTCTACTCTTTATTATAACCTAATTCCATCTATTTTCCTATGAAATAAGGTCTTTTTGAAAATTTATTGACCGTTCCATTGGGCCTTGATGTCGTGATAAGCTGCTACTGGATCGGCAGCTTGTGTAATTGGACGACCAACGACAATGTAATCTGAACCAATTTGATGGGCATCGGCAGGTGTCATGACACGTTTTTGGTCACCAACTGCTGCTCCTGATGGACGAATACCAGGTGTCAAACAAACGAAATCTTCATTTGTTGCTTCTTTGATTTTTGCTACTTCGTGTGCTGAGCAAACAACACCATTAAGACCCGCTTCAGCAGTCTTCTTAGCATAATGAACCACTGATTCTTGAAGTGTGGTTTGGATATTTTGAAAATCACGCATCTGCTCTTCAGAGGTAGAGGTCAACTGTGTTACAGCAATCAAGATTGGACCATATCCCAAGCCTTCACGCGCAGCCTTCATCATTTCCACACCACCAGCCGCATGCACATTAGTCATATCAACGCCAAGGTTAGACAAGACACGCATGGCTGATTTCACAGTATTTGGAATATCGTGAAGCTTAAGGTCAAGGAAAACACTATGGCCAAGATCTTTAACATAGCGAACAATCTCTGGACCAGCTGCATAGTAAAGCTCCATACCAATCTTCACATAAAGCTTTTCATCAGCAGGAAACTTAGCAAGGAATGCCTTCACATCCTCAAAAGTCGGGAAATCAAGGGCAATAACAGGACGATTTTCTCTCATTTCTTATATCCTTTCACACAAAAAAACCTCCGCCAGTCAGCGAAGGTTGCACGAAAATAGGGCAGTCCCTACCCCTTAGTAATGCCGTAGCATCTCAGCACACCTTTCTCGCCTCTCTGGACTCGATTAAAGGTTCAGTTTAATTTGTTCTATTATAGCGCTTTTATAATGGAATGTCAAAGGGGGATGAAAGTAATTATAGCTTTGTTAAATTCCTTAAAAATGCTATTTTTATTCTATTTCTTCAACAAGTCTGTTCGAACTTCCTCACGCAAGTCCTCAAGAGTTGTGATGCCGTACTTGTCCATAACCTCAGGGAGTCGGTCAATGATTTTAGGGCAGGCATATGGATCTGCGAAGTTGGCTGTTCCGACACCGATGGCTGAGGCACCAGCAATAAACATTTCGATAGCCGCTTCGGCACTGTCAACACCCCCCATACCGATAATTGGAAGGTCTGAAGCTAGAGCAACTTGGCGGATAAGTTTAAGGGCTACTGGAAAGACAGCTGGGCCTGACATACCACCTTGGCCATTGGCAATGATAGGTTTGCGAGTCGCCAAGTCATAGCGTGTTCCGACCAAGGTGTTAATCATGGTGAAACCTGTCGCACCGGCATCTTCGACTGCCTTGGCAACACTTGTGATGTCAGCCACGCTTGGTGTCAGTTTGACATAGACGGGCACATCAGAATGAGAAACACTGGCTTTTACGGCTGCATAGGCAAGTTCTGGGACTTGTCCGATGAGAAGGCCGTTGTTGCCATGATCCACGTTTGGACAGGAGATGTTGAGCTCAATTGCCTTGACGTTACTAGCTTTGGAAATCTTGTGAGAGACTTCCGCATATTCTTCGTTAGAAAATCCAGCCACATTCGCAATGATTGGCAACTCAGGATAATGTTCCTGTAACCATGGGAGTTTTTCAAACAAGACAGCATCAACACCAGGGTTTTGCAAGCCAATGGCATTAAGCATGCCTGATGGTGTCTCAGCCACACGTGGTGTCGGGTTCCCAAAGCGTGGGTTGGCGGTCGTTGCCTTGATCATGATCGATCCTAGTTTATCCAAATCGTAATACTTGGCATACTCTTGACCAAAGCCAAAGCAACCAGAAGCTGGGATAATAGGATTCTTCAAATCGAGTCCTGGAAGGCGAATAGCTAAACGATTTTCTGATTTAATTTCTGACATAGTAACCTCCTAGACGATGACTTTTCCGGTAGGGAAGACTGGTCCCTCTTCACAAACACGAAGATTTTTGGCGTCCGACTCTCCTTTAACGTGAACCACACAGGCATAGCAAGCACCCATACCACAAGCCATGCGAGCTTCCATAGAAACATAGGCATGAGGATGATTTTCAAACTTGCTATCGACATATTTAAGCATGCCTGGAGCTCCGCAACTGTAAACGGCATCTGGAGTCCAGTCGAAACCATCAATAACTGTCGAAACGTAACCCTTGATACCGTATGAACCGTCATCAGTGGTCACATAAACATCACCACAAGCTCTGAGCTTGTCCTCCAAGATGACGGCATCCTTATTGGCAAAACCAATGACTGATACAACTTCCACTCCCTTAGTCTTCAACTGCTTAGCCGTCTCAACCAAAGGTGGCACACCAATACCTCCACCAACTAGGAGAGCTTTCTGCCCAGCCTCAATAACAGAAATATCAAAACCATTACCCTGAGGGCCCATGGTATCAATGGTTTGTCCAGCTACCATCTTAGACAGAATAGCTGTTCCCTCACGCTCCACACGATAGACAATAGTTGCCTCTTTCTTGTCGTAGTCAATCTCTGAAATGGAAATCGGACGACGAAGGAGCTTGCTTGGGTCTGGCACCTTGAGGTGGACGAACTGACCAACATGCATATCTGCAACCATCTCTCCCTTAAGCACCATCTCAAAAATACGAGGTGCAATCTCACGCTGACTCACAATGGTTAAATCTTCAACTAATATCATGACAACCCTTTCTAAACTGCAAAATATCATCAAAAAAACCTCGCCACATGGCAAGGTCGCACAAAAAATCACAGGAGAACCCTGCTGTTTCAATCTGTCCGACCTTTTAAGCCTCTCTGGACTCATTTAAAGGTTATTTGTGATTATTATAACCATTTTCAAGCGAGATGTCAAAGCAGAAAAGAAAAAACCAAAGCTCTTAAAACTAAGCTAAGGTCTCTCTAGCCTATAACTAGGCCATCTGTTTGATACATGTCTATTATCATCTTATTGAAACAATCTGTCGTAGACCATAGTATGAGCCAACTGCTGACCATCACCGCCCAATAGATCAACCAAGGCATATGCAAATGCCAATGCTGTTCCGGCACCACGGCTTGTGACAATATTGCCATCAACGACCACCAAATCAGTTTGATGGTCGCCAGATGCAATTTGTTCTTCAACACCAGGGAAACATGTGAATTTGCGACCTTCAAGAAGACCAGCACGTTCGAGAACAATTGGTGCCGCACAAATGGCAGCAACGTATTTTCCAGCTTTTGCAGCCTCTTGAAGAGAGGCAATCAAAGTTTCGTTGTCGCGTAGATTAGTTGATCCAGGCATACCTCCAGGAAGGACAACCAAATCATAATCCGCAAAATTGCCATCAAATACGCCATCCATGGCAACTTGAATCCCATGTGAGCCAGTTACTGACGCACTTTCAAGTCCAAGCATGCTACAGTCAAATCCTGCTCGGCGGAAGACATCCACTGGGCTCAAAGCTTCGATTTCTTCAAATCCTTCCGCAAATACTACTGCTACTTTTGTCATGATATACCTCCAATTTAGTTATCACAAGATTCTATTACGCCTTAAATTATAGCAGTTTTAGAAGCAGGAAACAAACCATAAAAATAGATTTTGAGCACGAAAAAAGACAGCACAAGGACTGCCTTTGTCATTTTATCTAAACAAACTTGCTAAGATCCACAAGAGATAAATATGGGCTGGGTAGAAAATATAAAAGAAATTCTTGTTACCACTACCGCGCTCACCATTATAGAAATACATAGGAATCGCAGCAAAGACCATCATCCACTGCACACCTGTCGGATCAAAGAGATGGGCAATCACTGAAATAACAGCTAAGACGATGATTTGAGCGATGCGATTGGTACGGAAAATATAGAATAGCAAACCAAGAATAACCATGACAAAGCCACCCTCAACCATGATAATACTTGGCACAAGTGACAAGATAAAGGCAATAATTTGTACAACAAGTGGGTTTGCATGTGGTGTTTCAAATATACCTCCAAGGACTACAACTGGAATAGATGAAAGAATCGGCAAGAGAAAGACACCAATCCCTTGAATCAACTCCTTGTATGATTTATCGCGAAGCCCCTTAGCCAACAAATCCCAAGAACAAATAAAAATCCCAGTGATAAAGAAGGTTGAAAAAGCATTGTTCATCAAACCAAGATTACCATTATGAAAGACACTACTAATAATGGTGTTACCAATAGTCATGAACCAGCTCATGTAAAGCAAACGTCTGAGAAAAGCCATACGGTCGTGAGTATAATGGAAACTATCTGCGGCTAGAAAGAGAAAAATAGGAAAAACCAAACGTCCCAACATCGTCAACCATATAGGTGCCCCCATACTCCCGAACATCTGATAGATTTGGTCCAAAAACATAAGTGCAACAGCTAGGTATTTCAAATTAGTCGCATTACATAGCTTTTTAATATCATTCATTTTAATGCTCCTTTAATTTTCAGCATATTAAATGATACCATAACTAGAACATAAATTCAAAAAAATATATGAAGAATTTTGATATGATTTTTAGCTGTTTATGTCATACAATTTTTCAAGATAATTTATACTAGATTAAAATAATAAGTTTAGATTCTCGCCCCCAAGCATTTCTAGAGGCTTTATGCTATAATGGTTAAGCAACATTTACGTTTATAACGTATTCAAATTGTTTAAAAATATCTAACCAAGCTAATAAGCTCTCCAAATTTTTGAAATAACTTTTTGGGCGAGCAGAGCGAGCAATTAACCGAGACTTTACGCCGTGTTAAAAGCGCCTGAAACTAAAAGGTTTCAGGCGCTCGGAACTTTTACAAAGTTCCTTGACGTCCGCCAACACCTAAGGAAAGTCTCACAAAGTATTTTATTTTTAAAATAAAACAACCATTATCTCTAACAAGAAAGGAAGTACATCATGTCTTTTGACGGCTTTTTTCTTCATCATATGACAGCTGAGTTGCGTGAGCAGGTGCTCTACGGGCGTATCCAGAAGGTTAATCAGCCTTTTGAGCGTGAGTTGGTCCTGACCATTCGTAACAATCGTCAGAATTACAAGCTTCTGCTTTCGGCTCACCCTGTTTTTGGGCGTATTCAGACGACCAAGGCAGAGTTGCCAAATCCGCAAAATCCAAACACCTATACCATGATTATGCGTAAATACCTTCAGGGAGCAGTTATCGAGGATATTCAACAGCTTGAAAATGACCGTGTTCTTGAAATTTCAGTCTCTAACAAAAACGAAATCGGTGATAGCGTTAAGGTTACTCTGGTCATGGAAATCATGGGGAAACACTCCAACATTATCCTGATTGACAAAAACGAGAGCAAAATCATCGAGTCTATCAAGCACGTTGGTTTCTCACAAAATAGTTACCGTACTATTCTGCCTGGGTCTACCTATATCGCTCCTCCTAAGACAGACGCCAAGAATCCATTTGACATTGCAGACGAAAAGCTCTTTGAAATCCTACAAACCGAGGATTTGTCCTCTAGAAACCTTCAAAAACTTTTCCAAGGTTTGGGGCGCAACACGGCCAATGAATTATCAGCTTTACTTGATACTGATAAATTCAAGAATTTCCGTGCCTTCTTCAATCGTGAAATAGAGCCAAACTTAACGGCTAAGGCATTCTCAGCTGTAAGATTCTCAGATAGTCAGGACCAACCTGAGTTTGAAACCTTGTCAGCCCTATTGGACTACTACTATTTGGACAAGGCAGCGCGTGACCGTGTGACTCAACAGGCTAGTGATTTGATCCATCGTGTGCAAAATGAACTGGAAAAAAATAAGAAGAAACTTGTTAAACAAGAAAAAGAGCTTGCGGCGACTGAAAATGCCGAGGAGTTCCGTCAAAAAGGGGAACTGTTGACCACCTACCTCAGCATGGTGCCAAATGACAAGGATAGTGTCGAGCTAGACAACTACTACACTGGCGAAAAGATTACCATTCCTCTAAATGTGGCTCTAACACCTAACCAAAATGCTCAGCGTTACTTCAAGAAATACCAGAAGCTCAAGGAGGCTGTTAAGCACTTGACTGGTTTGATTGAGGAAACCAAGCAGACTATTGACTATTTGGAGAGTGTTGAGTTTAGTCTTTCTCAAGCCAACATGGATGAAATCGAGGATATTCGTGAAGAGCTTGTTCAGGCTGGCTTTATGAAACGTCGTTCAACTGACAAACGCCACAAACGCAAGAAACCTGAACAGTATCTAGCTTCTGATGGTAAGACCATTATCATGGTTGGTCGTAACAACCTACAAAATGAGGAGTTGACCTTCAAGATGGCTAAAAAGGGGGAGCTCTGGTTCCACGCCAAGGATATCCCAGGTAGTCACGTAGTTATCAAGGGCAATCTTAACCCAACTGACGAAGTCAAAACAGATGCGGCTGAATTGGCAGCCTACTACTCTAAGGCCCGTCTGTCAAACTTGGTTCAAGTCGATATGATTGATGTTAAGAAGCTCAACAAACCAACAGCAGGTAAGCCTGGATTTGTGACTTATACGGGACAAAAGACCCTACGCGTCACACCAACTGAAGAAAAAATTGACAGTATGCGGATGAAGTAAATCTAACCTTCCACCAACCATTATGTAATGCCTAGTGGTTGTAAATGCTAGTTTAACTGTAATAAAAAAGGAACTTAGTAGGTTCCTTTTTTATTACAGTGGTAATTTATTTTATATTTATTTTTCAATACATATTCTTGTGATAATCTTGAATATTTTTTGTAAACTTAAAATTTTTGTAAAATCCAATCACACTACCTATTGTAAAACACAGAAAAATAAATGAAATCACCCATACTATTGATTCTGAAGAAGCATCATTAGTTAATGGAACAGTAATTAAATACACAAGAAGTGCTATTGGCAAAAATGATGAAGTAACAGAAGCATTTTTGATACGTTTGTTGTCTTCAATACTGTTAATATCTACAAACCAGCTTACAGGAAGAAATCGCATCCAATATTTAAACTTTTGAGCTTCAGACTGGCTAACTTTTTCTGAGAACAAGTTTGTTATAACTTTATAATAAGGTAATGCTACTAAGTATGTAAGTTTTACAAAGAGCACAGAAAAGACTGTTAGTAGACTTATAATCCACATGATATAACTAAAATCATCATTGAATCTTGAATTTTTTGACATTTTATTTCCTCATTCTATTTTTTAGATAAAATATTTGCAAACGTATTTATTGTTGTCATCTTATTATATGCCATCTGACGCTGCATCTCTTTTTTGTGACCTATATGCAAGTCTATCTCCTAGTCCTATATCTTGGTGGTGCGTTCTACTATGCTTTCACTTATAAACGAATGGAAGATGGAGCGACACTGGGCCTCTATGCCTTCCTCTATCTCTTCGGTGGCATCCTCTTTCACCTCATATCAGAGACTAAGAGCCAGTACACCCTACCTTATATTTACTTACAGATTCCAATGATCGCGGCAGGCTACAACCATATGACACAAACACTTAGCCGCTATCTAAAAAATATGCAAAAGTCATCCTAGGATGGCTTTTTAACATTGTTTCACAATTACAATCTTGCTATAATAAGTCTATGAAAAATGCGTCAGTTGATCTTTTACGAGGCCCAATTTTGCGGTCTCTTTTAATCTTTGCTCTACCAATTCTGATATCCAATATTTTCCAGCAACTCTACAATACTGCCGATGTCATGATTGTGGGTCGTTTTCTAGGGCCAGATGCCTTGGCTGCTGTAGGAGCTTCTTCTGCTATTTTTGATTTGGTTATCGGCTTTGCTCTTGGCGTTGGAAATGGTATGGGAGTTGTTATCGCACGTTATTATGGTGCGCAAGACTATAGAAAACTTCGTCAGTCTGTCGCGGCCACAGTTGTCATCGGTCTGGGCTTAAGTGCCCTGGTTATGATTCTAGGACATTTCGGGCTCTATCCTTTGCTAAGATTTTTAGGGACGCCTACTTCTATCATTGGGCAGTCCTACCAGTATATTTCAATGATTGTCTCCTGTGTTGGGGTTACTTTGGGTTATAATCTGTGTGCAGGGCTGCTTAGAGCGGTCGGTGATAGCCTTACAGCCCTTTATTTCCTTATTTTTTCAGCCTTAGTTAATATCATTTTAGACCTTTTCTTTATTACACAGCTCCATCTGGGCGTCCAATCAGCAGGCTTGGCGACTATAATCTCACAGGGGCTTTCTGCTATCCTCTGTCTTTACTATATTAAGAAAAGAGTGACCTTTCTCCTACCACATAAGTCTGGCTGTGTTCTTGATTCAAGCCTTTATCTGGACCTTTTGGGACAAGGGATGGCTATGGGGCTCATGAATTCTATTGTTTCTATTGGAACTGTGACCTTACAGTACGCCATTAATGGCTTCGGCTCTCTCATCATTAGCGCTCAGGTGTCAGCGAGACGAATTATGTCCTTTGCGGTTCTACCATTGACCTCCCTTGCTGCTGGGGTGACAACCTTCACCTCGCAGAATTTCGGAGCCCAACAGTTTAAACGCATTGTCGCTGGGTTAAAGCAATCCTGTCTTGTTTCTATAACTTGGTCTGTCATTGCTTGTGCCCTCCTCTATGTAGCAAGCCCCTTCTTGGCTGGTCTTATCTCTGGTTCAGATAATGCTGTGATTATTGACAATGCCAGTCTCTACCTCCGTATCAGTTCTCTCTTTTATCCTATTTTGGGAATACTCTTCATCTTTAGAAATAGCCTCCAGGGGCTAGGTAAAAAGCTCACACCTTTAACCTCTAGCTTTATTGAGCTTTTTGGTAAAATTCTCTTTGTTGTTTTCGTCATTCCTTATATGGGCTACCTTGGCGTTATCCTATGTGAACCTTTGATTTGGATTCCTATGACTATTCAGCTCTATTTTTCTTTGAGAAAACATATCAGACGCTTGTTTGTCAGCAAGCCCCCTTTTTGAACAGCTTTAAGGTTACTCCAGATAGGTGAGTTTTTAAGTTTGTTATCTAGGAGTTACTGAGAATCAGCTTGAACAATCAAGAGATCAGGGGTAATATCTTTTAGTTAATCTAGATCTATAACTTGGAACATATCATCTGGATTATAAGGTTTCGGCACGATTGAACTTATAAGTATCATACAGGTAACCAAAATGCCCGTAAGCATAGTATGGGAGAGGTTTCATGATAGTCCCAATTTTCATCGGTGTTGATATAATAGCCAACAGTTGGTGCAATCTCAGACAAATCCTCATAAAGATCTTCTCGCTCGCCTGTCATAAGAATTAAATCAGGTTTTAACTCAGCAATCTTATCCAAATCTGGATTTCCCTGCTAACCAACTAAAATAACTTTTTTATCCTTGTATTGTTTCTCAAAGAGGGTTGAAAAGTCTTGACTATCAGCTTGACCAGTTGTCGCACCTATGGGAGTGGTGATATCCAATGGGTCTAAAATTTCACCATAGAGGTCGTCGAGGATAACGATACGTTTGGGAGCTTTTTTTCAACTCCGCCCTATCAAAATCATGCACAATCGTCTTCTCTTTGAAAATCTGACTTGTATTGTTTGACTTTGCATTTTGTCCTATCATGATATAATAAATAAACAACATTGTATTGGAGAATCATATGATATTTACACACATTTTCTTCGACCTTGATGGTACCCTTATAGATAGTTCTGAGGGCATCCACAATGGTTTTGTCCAAACCTTTGAAAGACTGGGCCTACCTGTTCCAAGCAATAAAAAAATTCGCACCTTTATGGGACCACCTCTAGAAGTCACATTCAGAGAAGAAATAAGCGAAGAAAGTGCTGCCCAAGCTGTTCAACTTTATCGTGACTATTATGAGAACAAAGGACAGTTTGAAGCTCATCTCTACGACGGTATAAAAGAAGTACTCGAGAAGCTGAGTCAAGATCCAAATAAGAAAATCTATATCACAACTTCCAAAAATGAGCCTACTGCTCGCAAAATGTGCAAATACCTTGGCATCACTGAGTTTTTTGACGACATCTATGGGGCCACACCTGCTACTTTCAACAAGGCTGACGTCTTGCAGCGTGCTATTACTGAAAATAATGC
Source organism: Streptococcus sp. 1004_SSPC (assembly GCF_001069025.1). NCBI lineage: Bacteria > Bacillati > Bacillota > Bacilli > Lactobacillales > Streptococcaceae > Streptococcus > Streptococcus sp. 1004_SSPC. The sequence goes on from NZ_JWGQ01000049.1 coordinate 54,501, forward strand.
GAACAAAGACCATTCTGTCATTGTTGGCGACACCAAGTATGACATGATTGGAGGAAAAACCTTTGGTATCAAGACCTTGGCTGTTACTTGGGGATTCGGGACAAACGAAACCCTTTTGGAAGAAAATCCTGATTTTGTAGCTGATACTTCCCAAGAACTCTGGAATATTTTGAAATAACAATTGATACATAAAAAGAGCATGACTATACCATCATGCTCTTTTCTATCAAATCAAAATTACATCTGAACAATGATATCTAAGCAGATCTCTAAGGCCTTATCAAAAGCCTCTGAGCCCCAATTTCGTTGATTGTAATTGTCTATATCTGCTAGGGAATCAGCAGTAAACAGAAGCAAGCCCCAAATAGCTCCTCGAAGTTGAGCAACTGCTGCAAGAGATGCACACTCCATCTCTACAACACTACACCCCTCTTCAATCCGATAAGCAACTTTATCAGGTGTTTCTCTATAAAAGCCGTCTGTCGACCAGGTCATGACCTCTTCATAGGGGATTTTCTTTTGCTTTAAAGTTCTCTCAATGGCTCCAAGAGCTTGTGTATTCATGTCTATATAGCGAGAAGGCGCAACATAGTGGTAACTTGCACCTTCATCTCGCAATGCTCTCGTCGGAATCAAAAAGATATTCTCTGGCATGTCTACCAAGACACCACAAGTTCCAGTTGATATGATTTGCTTGACGCCATAACCAATCAACCAGTCCATAAATTGAGCTGCTGCAGCTGATCCTACTGGAGCTTGAGCCAAGCATATTTCCTCCCCATTGTAAGTCATAACATAAACAGGATAGATTTTGGTCGCAGAGACAAACTCACCAACTTTTTCAGCTCCAACAGAAGTCGCATAACGTTCTATTTCTTCCTCTAAAAAGGCGTAGACGCACCTAGCCGGCAAGTTCAAGTCTAAATCCTCATGTGTCGGCATAATCACAGCCTGAGGATTGTCATCAAACTCTAAAATTGGGATTTCATGTTTATGTATCATCTGTTGCCTCCTAAGTTTTAAGAATTATTATATCAAAAAATAATCACTGTAATATGATTTCATAGGAACTACTTCCCAAGAATCACAAAGAAAAACCAATTAAACAATGTACATAACTGAAAAGAAAGGACATAAATCTGCTTTAGTCAGAAACATGTCCTTTTTGTGTTTTATTTTAAGAAATATGATTTCAGTCGGCGTTTATTTCCACAAACCACCTAAAATCTGTTTTTCCAACAAATTTAAGTCTTCTTCTCTTATGTCACTATTGTCGCTAACGATATAGAGTTGGGCAAAGTAGGCCAATAAGGGACCTATACAAATACGAACCATTTGAGGAACCGTGATTTCAGGATTCACTCGTGAATCTGCTATCAATTCCTTGTGGAGTACTAATAATTTATCCTGAAGAGTATTCCAAATATAAAGTTGTTCTTTTCTCAGTTTCTTATTTGAAAAAATTTCCTGAAAAATAATTTTCATCAAAGCGCGATTCTTTTTGAGATAGGCCATACGATTTTGAACCAGATAATGCACCTTTTCTTCAGTCGTTTCTAAGGCTAAAAGTTCTTCAAAAAAACGACCGAAAAGTCCTGGAACAACAGGGTGCAAAATAGCTGTTAATAAATCTTCTTTAGTCTTGAAATACTTGAAGAGCGTTGCTTGGCTAAGTCCCGCATGTTTAGCAATTTGTAAGGTGGAGGTCCCATTGTAACTCTTAGTAGAAATCAAATCGACCGCCGCCTGCATGATTTTTTTCTTTCCCTTGGGATAGTCTGCACCCTTTAGATAAGCTTCAAACGACTCAAAAACACTCTCACTCATTTTCATCCTCGTATATTTATATTTTATACTTTACGGTAACGACGCAAGCCGACAATATTGAGAACTGTCAAAGCGACAAGGAAGACTAGTAGAACACCAATATTTGGTAAAATATCTCCAAGTCCACGTCCGTAAAGAATAATCTGACTCATCGCATCACCTGAGTAGGTCAAAGGCAAGAATTTTCCTAGTGTTTTTGCCCAGTCTCCCATTGAATCAAGTGAAATGATTCCTGAGAAAAAGAGTTGCGGCATAATCACAAGAGGAATAAATTGCATCATCTGAAATTCTGATTTTGCCAAGGTAGACAAGAGAATTCCGAAGGCTAGTGCCACCAGAGCCAGTACCACATTAACTATTATAACATTTAACAGGCTTCCGACAACTTCAATGTTCAACAACCAGATGGCTGCTAGAACGACTACTCCTGTCTGCAGTATGGCAATAAGGCCGTAAGACAACATATAGCCATAAACAATTTCCGAACGTTTGACTGGGGTTGCCAACAAACGATCTAGGGTTCCGCTAGTACGTTCTTTCAAGAGTGCCATCCCTGAAATCAAAAAGACAAAGAAGAAAACGACGAACCCAATCAAAACAGGAATCATTTTAGCAAAGAAGCCGGTGTCCTCGTTACCATATTCATAAGATTCCTTAATTTCAGGAGATTTTACCTTTAGTTGTAATTGTGGAAGGGATTGCTTCACACGGGCTAATAATTGATTGGTGTCTTCACTGGCAATACTGGTGCGTAATACTTGTCGGGTCACCGAAGTTTTAGAGGCATCTGTATTGGCATAGGCTACATGATATTCACCATCCTTATAAGAGATAACTGCATCTACTTTTTCATCGTTTAAAGCCTCTTTAGCTTGAACCAAGTCTTTGTAGTTTTTAACACTGACATGTGCTAAGTCATCCATCCTACTTACCAAACTACTTGGCACATCTTGTGTCGCTAGCTTAACAGTCACCGTTGTACTAGCCGAAAACATGAGGTTCATCAGCCACATAATAAAGACTGGTGCCACAAACATTAGGGCCAGTGTCCGTTTGTCACGTAGCAATTCTTTGATGACTTTTTTTGCAATGGCAATTGTTCTCATTTCATTCTCCTTCTGCTTTCAAAAAGACTTCTTCAATACTTGAAACACCATAAGATTCTTTTAGCTTGGATGGTGTATCAAAGGCAATGATTTTTCCACCTAATAGTAGTCCGACCTTATCTGTCAACTCTGCTTCATCCATGACATGGGTTGTAACCAAGATTCCTACACCATTGTCTCTGAGCGCCATCAACTCTTTCCAAATTTTCTTTCGAAGAGAAGGGTCAATCCCAACTGTCGGTTCGTCCAAAATCAAAAGTTGCGGATTTCCTAAAAGTGCAATCGCCAGCGACAAACGTCGTTTCATCCCTCCGGAATAACCAGACACAGCCTTATTTAAGTGATCTGTTAGATCTACCACCTGAGACACATGGGTAATTTCAAATGACAAGTCTTTCTTAGAAAGTCCCTTGAGCTGGCCAAAAAATTCCAAATTTTCTAGGCCTGACAAAGCTTCATATAGAGCATCTGACTGGGCCATATAGCCAATATCTCCCAGAATATGACGATTGGGCATGGTCTGGTCCAATACTAAAGCGATACCGCTATCTGCCTTTTCCATCCCTAACATGGTTTTAATCATGGTTGATTTACCAGCACCAGAAGGACCGATTAGACCAATGATTTCCCCAGACTGTAATTCAAATCCAGCATGGTCTAACACCATTTTATGACCAAAAGATTTTTCTAAATCTTGTAAATGTAGCAATGTTTTCATTTGCATCCTCCTAGATAAGTGTTTACTCACTTTTTAAATACAAGGTTATTATAGTGAGTGTTCACTCACTTGTCAAGTGATGATTTGAATTTTTTTTAAATAAAAACACTGGATGATAGCATCCAATGTTTATGACAAAAACTTCTGATGTTAAGAATCTATTCACTATACTCTGAAATGATCTCTCCTATTCACTTTTTAAAGGCTCGTGAGAAGGAAGAATCTTGATTCTCATCCTTGGTATTGGAATATAAGAAATTATATTTACCATTCGGAAGATCACTAGCATCTAACTTTTTAGCCGCATCTTTCATATCTTGTTCTTTGACTGATTCATTATCATAAATAAAAATAGTCATATAAACCAACTCTTGATCAATCAAGGTTTGGTATGGAATTTAATAGTTACCGGCAAAGTCCTTCTTACCTGCTTTGAGATTGTCTGAGGTTAAGGTATCCAGATTTTTCTCCTTTTCATCATGACTGAAGTTAGATAGAAAACTAAATGAACTAATAGGAAGACCGATTTTTTGTTTCTTCAATTGTTTTTCAATTTTCTTCTCAACTTTTTGGACAGATTTTTGATTCAAAAACGATTCTTTATATTCTGAAACATTGCCATAAGAGTCACTTGACCCTTCTTCATGAATAGCCGTATTTTGCTCTAATACTACTTTCTGGTCATCGTAAGTTTTCTCAGAATAGGTATAAGTCACGTGGTAAGTTGGTATTTCTAAGGCTGTCCAATACAATTTAGTAATAGTAACCTTACCATGCAGACCTACTTTATTACAGTTCTCAACAATAACCCCTATGACCTTGTTGTAATCACTAGTCTTCATTTTTCTGAAACCAGTCAAAAACAAGGCTAAAAATAGTATGAGAAACGAAAGTAAACATTGATTGATTTTCTTTTTCATTGCTCTACCTCCTATAATCTAAAGAAAACAAACGCAAGGCAAGCAACTGGTAAAATCCATTTTTTGAAAATATGAAGAACATTACTAAGCCAGTGTAAACGATTACATTTTTTATCTTTATTTTCCCATTCTTTGAAATAAAGATAAGATGAAATTGGATTGGTTCTCTCCCTTCTTTTCTCAGTCCACCCAACCTCCGTACTCACCTAAGGAAAGTTTCAAAGAAGATTTTGTCTTTAATAAAAAAGACCGGATTACTCCAATCTTTTCACTTTTCTCTCTAAGAAAATCAAAGAATAAACAAGTCGGAACCAAGTTTGATGGCAAATCCTTGCTCATCAAACTACGAAAAATCCTTTGGGACTTTTTCTAGGCTCTGCACTAGATTCCATCATTGAAAATTAAGGTTTCAATGATGGAATCGTCGGCAGTAACCTAATAAAGAAGTCTACAAATTTATCTTTGATTTTCGACGAGAGGAATTATTTGATTGCGCGTGATTGCAATCCTTCTTCTTCCAAGAAGAGGCGGAATGGGACGAGTTCTTCTGCTTCGTATTTTTCCTTAAATGCTTTGATGGCTTCTTCTGAGTGTTGTTTTGGATCCAACTCAAGTACTTCAACTGGAAGGGGACGGTGTTGCGTGATGCGGGCATCAATGACAACAGTCTTACCTTCTTTGTTCAATTTAACAGCTTCTGCAACGACTGCATCGATATCTTCGATACGGTTTACAGTGAACCCAACAGCACCTTGCGCTTCAGCAATTTTAGCATAGTCAGCATTAGGGAAGTCACAACCAAACAAGTGTTTGTTTGTGTCTTCGTATTTGTCCTTGATGAAGGCATATTTACCATTTGAGAAGACAACGTTGATAACTGGAAGGTCGTATTGAACGTTTGTGATAACATCTGGGTAGCACATGTTGAATGCACCGTCACCCATGATGTTCCATACTTGGCGATCTGGATTGTCTTTCTTAGCAGCGATACCACCAGGAAGGGCAATACCCATTGTCGCAAAGAGTGGAGATGTACGCCACATGTTCTTAGGTGTCATGTGAAGGTGACGAGTAGATGTTTGAGTAGTGTCACCTACGTCGATTGAGTAGATAGCGTCTTGATCAGCATGTTTGTTGATTGCATTGTAAACTTGATACAATTGCAATTCACCCTCAGTTTTACCTTCGAGTTTGTTCATGTAATCACGCCAGTTTTGGTTGTTCTTCACGTTTGCACGCCACCATGGAGTAGACTCAACTGGGTTTACTTTATCAAGGATAGCTTTGGCTGCTTGACCTGCATCACCAAGGATTGAAGCGTCAAGGGCATGACGTTTCCCAAGTTTGTAAGGGTCGATATCCACTTGGATGAATTTTTCAGTGTTCTTGAAGGCTTCATAAACTTCAGCAAATGGGAAGTTTGAACCAAGGAAAAGAACAGTGTCTGCTTCAAAGACTACTTCGTTCGCTGGTTTCCAACCAACACGGTATGCAGAACCTGTCAACCCTTCATAGTTCCATTCGAAAGCTTCAAAGTTTTTACCAGTTGTGATGATTGGTGCTTTGATTTTACGAGACAATTCAGTGATGACATCACCAGCACCAACTCCACCGAAACCAGCATAGATCACTGGGCGTTCCGCATTATTCAAGATTTCAACAGCTTTGTTGATCTCCGCTTCGTTCAAAGCAGGAGCGATGAAGCGGCGTTCGTAAGAACCTGATCCATAGTATGAGTTTTCGTCGATTTCTTGGAAACCAAAGTTTACTGGAATTTCAACAACAGCTGGACCTTTTTTAGAAACGGCAGCACGGCAAGCTTCATCAATCACTTTTGGCAATTGTTCTGCGTAAGCTACACGTTTGTTGTATACAGCGATACCATTGTACATTGGGTTTTGGTTCAATTCTTGGAAGGCATCCAAGTTCAACTCGTTAACTGGACGTGATCCAAGAATCGCAAGGAATGGAGTGTTATCCATCGCTGCATCGTAAACACCATTGATCAAGTGAGTCGCACCAGGTCCACCTGAACCAACTGCAACCCCGATAGAGCCGCCAAATTTAGCTTGCATAACTGCTGCAAGAGCACCTGTTTCTTCGTGGCGAACTTGCAAGAAACGGATATCTTTGTCTTCAGCCAAAGCGTCCATCAATGAGCTAAGTGTTCCTGATGGGATCCCATAGATCGTGTCTACGCCCCATGTTTTCAATACGTTCAACATTGCTGCAGATGCAGTAATTTTCCCTTGAGTCATTCTAACTCTCCTTTATTTCTAATTTGATCCTGAAAAATGAAGCACAGCGCTTCTACTTCATCTTTGTGATCAAAGCTCGTCTTGAAAATGAATTTATTCTGACCATTCTCATGAAAACGTTTTACAAAACGATTATAGAACTAATTTAACACAAAGAGATTCACATGTATAAGGATCTGCTCAGAGATGCTCAATCCCTATTACATAACAGATGCTGAATTTGAGAAATTTTCACAAACTATCTTATAATAGGATATTTTATTATAAAATATATGCTTCTGTTTTCCCTTGTGGCTGTAAGAAAAGACAAAAAAGTGGTACAGAATCTTAAATGAATTCTGTACTACTTTTTTTGTTATGTGACTTTAAGTCCGTTTCGCTCCGAAGGTGCGAAACAGATAAACCACCCGCTATGCG
>NZ_JWGQ01000050.1:0-2020 GCF_001069025.1 Streptococcus sp. 1004_SSPC
AGAAGCGAATTGAAGAATATATTCGTAATCCATTACAAGAGGACATGATAGCAGATCAGTTCAATCTTTTCGAGGAATATGATCCGTTTACAGGTGAGAAGAATCAAAGAAAGTAATCCTAAAGATTCCCACTAGACGGGGCAGCTAGCAAAGGTGGTGCTGAAGGGAAACCATTCGGTAGGCCTCTAGACATCGGTCGGAAGCAGAGTCTTTCAGCTGAAGAGCAAGCCGCCCGTTCTGATATGGCCCCTGTCAAGTAGACAGCTTAAATACCTAACAATAGTGTTTGTTTTTAAGTTTAGTCGTACAAAATAAATGTACGGGTGATTTTGACTTGCTGAAAATGTTAGGCGATGGGCTTTAAAGAGTTTGAATCGACAGTTTGAAAATAGAGAGCTGACAATTCTTATAAAATTTGATACACTAAAGCAGTTGTGGATAATGTTCGCTTGTTAAAAAATACTTAGGATTGTTTTTCCTAACGTAAGGAGTATAAATGACTGATTTTCCTATTAAATATCGTCTAATAAAGAAAGAAAAATACACAGGAGCACGCCTGGGAGAAATTATAACGCCTCATGGCACCTTTCCAACACCGATGTTTATGCCTGTCGGTACCCAAGCTACTGTAAAAACGCAATCCCCTGAAGAATTAAAGCAGATGGGTTCAGGAATTATTTTGGCAAATACCTATCATCTATGGCTGAGACCTGGTGATGAGCTTGTTGCTAAAGCTGGTGGACTCCATAAGTTTATGAATTGGGACCAAGCCATTCTTACAGATAGTGGAGGATTCCAGGTTTACTCATTGGCGGAAAAGCGAAACATTTCAGAGGAAGGTGTAACCTTTAAAAATCACCTTAATGGAAGTAAGATGTTTCTTTCTCCTGAAAAAGCTATCTCAATTCAGAATAATCTCGGCTCAGATATTATGATGAGCTTTGACGAATGTCCGCAATTTTACCAGCCATACGATTATGTCAAAAAATCTATCGAACGTACAAGTCGTTGGGCAGAGCGTGGACTAAAAGCACATCGTCGGCCACACGATCAAGGGCTCTTTGGTATTGTACAAGGAGCTGGTTTCGAAGACCTTCGCAGACAATCTGCGCATGATTTGGTTTCTATGGATTTTCCAGGGTATTCTATTGGTGGTCTTGCGGTTGGAGAAACTCATGAAGAGATGAATGCCGTACTAGATTTTACTGTACCTCTACTTCCTGAAAACAAACCGCGTTACCTTATGGGAGTAGGGGCGCCAGATAGTTTGATCGATGGTGTTATCCGTGGAGTCGATATGTACGACTGTGTTTTGCCGACAAGGATTGCTCGAAATGGGACGTGTATGACTAGCAATGGACGTCTAGTGGTTAAAAACGCTGCCTATGCAGAAGACTTTAGCTCAATTGATCCAGAGTGTGATTGTTACACGTGTAAAAATTACACACGTGCATATGTGAGACACTTGTTGAAAGCAGATGAGACGTTTGGAATTCGTTTGACAAGTTATCATAATCTTTATTTCCTAGTAAATTTGATGGCCAAGGTGCGTCAAGCTATTGTTGATGACAACTTACTTGAGTTTCGTCAAGACTTTATTGAAAAATATGGATATAATGCGAGTAACAGGAATTTTTAAATAATTTATTTAGCAGTATTGAATGTACTGCTTTTTTCCTTCTTAAATTGTGATCTCTTTCAAGCATACGTTTCCGCCCACAGTGTGATTTATCCATATGGTAAGATTCCTGTGCATGACTTGGAGAATAGCTTCCTTCTTTTAGATGTCCCTTCCACTCACGACTAATACTAGACGGATGACGATGAAGTGACTTAACAAAATGATGGTAGCTCATAAGATTTCCTTTCGTAACTAGTTCAGTCAATTCTATTTTACAAGAAAATCTTATGAGTTTTTATTGTGTACTTATCACTTGTATTGTATATTCAAGTTAAAAACCCTCTTGACAGCTATCCAAAAGGGTGCTAAGATATAAAAGTTGTCTTAAGTGATTTGTCT
>NZ_JWGQ01000051.1:0-4837 GCF_001069025.1 Streptococcus sp. 1004_SSPC
ATCATTGAATTATCAATCACCCTACCAAGTTTTTCTGAGTTACTTGAAAAGTCTAACTTAATTGTTATCATTTAATTTATCTAACAGAGCCTCTGCTACTTTTTCAGGGATTCCAAGAGCTTGAATGTCTTCGGCACTGGCTTTTTGGATAGCTGTCATAGACTTGAAGTGTTTGAGAAGTTTTTGTTTGCGCTTAGGTCCTAACCCCTCCACGCCATCAAGTTTAGAACTGAAACTATTCTTACTACGGACTTGACGATGGAAGGTGATGGCAAAGCGGTGTACTTCATCCTGAATACGGTGAAGGAGGAAAAATTCCTCGGATTGACGTGGCAAATCAATGACTCGCAAAGGATCTCCAAAAAGCAATTCATTGGTTTGGTGCTTGTCATTTTTCTGAAGACCTGCAACTGGGATAGATAGATTGAGTTCCTTGCGAAGCACATCCTTGGCTACATTGACCTGACCTTGACCACCATCCATGATAATGAGGTCTGGTGGCGTTAGACCATCACGTTTGACACGACTATAGCGACGACGAATGACCTCACGCATACTGGCATAATCGTCAGGGCCTTCAACAGTCTTAATCTTGTATTTGCGGTACTCTTTTTTATTAGGTTTACCATTTTCAAAGACAACCATGGCAGAGACAGGGCTAGTTCCCATGATATTAGAGTTATCGAAAGACTCGATACGGACCGGTGTCGGAATCCCCATGAGTTTGCCTAGATTTTCAATAGCTCCTTGGGTCTTAGCCAAGTCTTTTTCGAGGAGATCAAATTTTTGGGTCAAACTGACGCGGGCATTTTTCGTCGCCAGATTAACCAACTGCTTCTTCTCTCCACGTTGAGGTTTAAAGACCTTGACCTCATCTCCAACTAGAGCCTCAACAGACTCTTGATCAATGTCTCCTGGAATGAAAATCTCCTTAGGCTTGAGATGACGACTATCCAGATAAAACTGACCCATATAGGTTAGGAAATCTTCCTCAGCATCATTATAATAAGGGAACATATTGACATCACGCTGAATGAGTTTCCCTTGGCGAACAAAGAAAACCTGAACACACATCCACCCCTTATCCACGTAGTAACCGAAGATATCACGGTCCTGCATGTCTTGACGGATAACCCTTTGCTTGGTCCTAAGCGTCGAAACCGCCTCAATCAAATCGCGATACTCCGCAGCACGCTCAAACTCCATCTGGTCAGACATATCCTTCATCTTGGCCTTAAGCTGATTAACGATTTTATCATCATGACCGTTTAGGAAATTCTTGACATCTTCAACCAAACCTTGCCAATAGTCCTCAGTGGTGTGACAGATGGTGTGGGCATTACATTGGCCAATATGGTAATAGAAACAGACCTTATTGGCCGGATTTTTACATTTCTTAAAGGGGAAAATACGGTCCAAAAGCTTCTTGATTTCATTGGCCGCACCAGAGTCTGGGTAAGGACCAAAATAGAGACCGCCATCCTTCTTAACCTGGCGGGTAATCAAGAGCCTTGGATAGAGCTCCTTAGTAATCTTGATAAATGGATAAGACTTGTCATCCTTGAGACGGATGTTGAATTTAGGCATATTCTCTTGGATAAGATTAATTTCCAAAAGCAGGGCCTCAATATTGGACTCGGTTACGATAAATTCAAAGTCTGCAATCTCAGATACCAAAAGCTCCGTCTTAGTATCATGACTTCCACGAAAATAGCTACGCACACGATTTTTTAGATTTTTAGCCTTACCGACATAGATAATATTGCCGAATTTGTCCTTGTGGAGATAGCACCCCGGGTTGTTTGGGAGCAATTCCAGCTTATGTTTAATCAGATTATTCATGCTTTCATTGTAGCAAAAAAAGAGCTGAAAAGCTCTTAATAGTCATGGGTAAATACAATTTGAAAAGAGGTCTATTTGCTCAAAATCGTCAAAATTTCTTGGTAGTTTTTGACTTGATAGGTTGGAACAGCTGGAGTCTCATTAACCAAACCTTTTGGATTAAACCAAATGCTGTCAATTCCTGCATTATTACCACCTTGAATATCAGCAGTTAGACTATCACCAATCATGAGGGCCGAATCGGGATGAAAGTCATTCACCTGATCCGCAATTTTTTCAAAAAAGTCCGTAGACGGTTTGTGGGCACCCACTTCATCTGAAATGAAAATATCGTCGAAGAAAGGCAAGATGCTTGAGGCTTGCAGACGACCACGTTGGATGTAGCTAACACCATTAGTTGCTGCATAAATCTTGTGACCGCGATTTTTAACGTTCGATAAGAAAGCATGGGCCTGAGGCAACTCCTGCCCCTGTTGGCTCAAGAAATGCTGGTAACGGCCAGCTAAGTGTCTGCCATCAACCTCCTGTCCAAAATGCTCAAAAAGACGAGAAAAGCGAGTGCGAAGCAATTCAGGTTTTGTAATCAAACCATGGTTGAGGTCCTCCCACATGGAACGGTTCATGGGAATATAGTGGTCTTTATAAGCCTTGATCTCTTGTGAAGCTACACCAGCCTCTTCAAGCAAGTAGTTTAAAGCCATATCTTCAGCACGGTCAAAATCTAGGAGGGTGTGGTCAAGATCGAAAAGTAAATGGGTGTAGGTCATGACGGATCCTTTCTGACAGTTAAAACATCAGTGTTTATTTTATCATAATCTAGCTCTATATAAACAAAGAAACACAAAAGGACGACCCATAGACCGTCCTCTCTGATTTATGAAAAATAAGTATTGCTTACTTAATAGTAACACTATTATATCTATTGAACCTTAAAGAAAGCTTAAAATAAGTTATTTTTTATGGTTTCAATAGATTTTTACTTAAACAGCGAATCTCTCTAATTCGTGGTATACTGAAAATACAAGATTAATCAAACGAGGCGTGTTATGAAAAATTTAAAATTTCAATCCGTTTTTGATATTATCGGTCCTGTCATGGTAGGACCTTCCTCTAGTCATACTGCAGGAGCTGTTCGTATCGGAAAAATTGTTTCGGCCATCTTTGGTGATATACCCACTGAAGTAGAATTTCAACTTTTTAATTCCTTTGCAAAAACCTACCGAGGTCATGGAACAGATGTGGCTCTTGTAGCTGGTATTTTAGGTATGGAAACAGATGACCCTGATATTCCGCGTGCACTTGATATTGCACACGAAAAAGGCATTAAGGTCTATTGGAAAATCAACAAAGATAGCAATGCACCGCATCCTAACACTACTCGTATTACACTAAAAAATGCTACAAAAACTATCTCTGCCACTGGTGTTTCCATCGGTGGAGGGAATATCCAAGTAACTGAGCTCAATGGTTTTGCGGTCAATCTCAAGATGAATACACCGACTCTCATCATTGTCCACCAAGATGTTCCTGGAATGATTGCCCTTGTCACAGATATTTTGTCGCGTTATGGTATCAATATCGCTCAAATGACTGTTACTCGGGAAAATGCCGGTGAAAAGGCCATTATGATTATCGAAATTGACTCTCACCAGTGTGATGAAGCCGTTACTGATATCGCAAGAATTCCAAATTTGCATAACGTGAACTTTTTCAGTTAAGAGGAGATTTCCATGTTTTACACTATTGAAGAATTGGTTCAACAAGCTGACCGAGATTACCAAGGTAATATCGCCGAGCTCATGATCGCTACAGAGACAGAGCTAACTGGACGGGAACGTCATGAAATCCTTGCTCTCATGACTCGAAATCTAGAAGTGATGAAAGAGTCTGTTCAGGCTGGTTTGTCCCCTGAGAAATCACCAACTGGCTTAACCGGGGGAGACGCTGCTAAACTGGATGCCTATATCAAAAAAGGAAATACCTTGGCTGATTCTGCTGTTTTGGGTGCTGCTAGAAATGCCATGGCTGTTAATGAATCTAATGCCAAGATGGGATTGGTTTGTGCCACACCAACTGCTGGATCTGCTGGCTGCCTACCTGCTGTTCTTACAACTGCTATCCAAAAACTGGGCTTAACCGAATCACAACAATTGGATTTTCTCTTTACTGCTGGTGCATTTGGTCTAGTCATCGCAAATAATGCCTCGATTTCTGGCGCCGAGGGAGGCTGCCAAGCCGAAGTTGGTTCCGCCTCTGCTATGGCTGCAGCCGCTATTACAATGGCTGCTGGTGGAACACCCTTCCAAGCTAGCCAAGCCATTTGCTTTGTACTAAAAAATATGTTGGGACTCATTTGTGACCCCGTAGCTGGATTAGTCGAAGTCCCTTGTGTCAAACGTAATGCTATGGGAGCAAGTTTTGCCCTAGTCGCTGCCGATATGGCTTTGGCAGGTATCACATCTGCCATTCCAGTCGACCAGGTCGTTGACGCGATGTATCAGGTCGGTTCAGCCATGCCAACTGCATTCCGTGAAACTGCTGAAGGTGGCTTAGCAGCAACTCCGAAAGGAAAAGCACTCGCAAAAAAAATCTTTGGTTGATTTTTTAGAATAAATCATAACCACCCGTCTAACAGGTGGTTTGATCAAGAGCTATAAGCCCATAATACCAGCCAGCGCCTAAAGACTCTGGCTTTCACTTTGTTCAAGCCTTATTGCTTTTGACTCGTCACAAGCCCCTCAAAGAGGCATTCACATTACTTACCGTTATCCCTAAAAGCATTTTCATATTCTTTTACGTTTAATTTGTCCAAAGCGATATCATGCTTCTCTTGTTCCTGAATATATTTCTTAATCGTGGCTTCATTAAGCCCTACTGTACTCACATAATAACCTTTCGCCCAGAAATGCCGATTTACAAACTTGTACTTGAGATTGGCGTGTTTATCAAACATCATTAATGCACTTTTACCTTTCAAATATCCCATAAAACTAGC